>JAYVNK010000330.1:0-3982 GCA_043758475.1 Comamonadaceae bacterium
CGTTGGCTTTGATCATCTGCGCCGTGCGGCGTTTCAACTCGAACGTTTTGGTGTTAGAAAGAAAGTCGTTGAGCTCTTTGGTCGAGTCCTGAAACGACAGCTGGATGTGGTCCAGACCGGCTTGCTTCAGCGCGGCCGCGCGGGCTTCGGTCAGGCCCACGCCTGACGTCAGCAGGTTGGTGTAAAACCCCAGGCGATGCGCCTCGGCCACCAGCACTTCCAGGTCGTCCCGCACCATCGGCTCGCCGCCTGAAAAGCCGCATTGCACACTGCCGGCAGCGCGCGCCTCACGCAGCACACGCAGCCAGTCGTCGGTTGAGAGTTCAGCCTCTACGCCGGTTTTGGCAAAGTTCACCGGGTTGTAGCAAAACACGCAGTGCAGCGGGCAGCGATACGTGAGTTCGGCCAGCAGCCACAGGGGCGGGCCGGGCTGGCTCGCTAGGGCGATGGCTGAGTCAGCATTCAAGGGCGCATTCATGATTGGACCCATCCCTGGCGCTGTGCAATGGCCAGGAAATCGAGCACGTCGGCCGTCAATCCGGTGGTGTCGAACTGGCTTTCGAGTTCATCAATCACGGTCTGAACGGTTTTCTCGCCGTCGAGGCGGTGCATGATTTCTCCGGCGCTGCCGTTGAGCTTGACCATGCCTTCGGGGTAGAGCAGCACCCAGGCCTTCTGCACTTCTTCCCATTGCAGGCGGTAGTGCGGCACGAGGCGCGGACAGTCATCCCGGCCAATGGCGACGGGCGGCGCGTTCATGCGGGCTGGCCGATCTTCGGCCCCTGGATGGTGATCCTGCACTGGCTGAGCATGATGGCATCGGCCAGTGCCCACAGCACGTCGAGCTTGAATTGCAAAATCTCCAGCGCCCGCTCCTGCAAAGCGCGGGTCTGGCTGAAGTAGTCGAGCGTGAAATGCAGGCCGTGCTCCACGTCGCGCCGGGCCTGCGTCAGGCGCTGCTTAAAGTAGCGCAGGCCTTCGGCGTTGACCCACGGGTATTGCGTGGGCCAGGTGTCGATGCGCTGCTGGTGGATGTGCGGTGCAAAAAGTTCGGTCAGGCTGGAGGCGACAGCCTCTTGCCAGGGTTGTTGGCGGGCGAAGTTGACATACGCATCGACCGCAAAGCGCGCCGCCGGTGCCACGTGGCGCAACGATGTCACGTCGTCGCGCGACAGGCCCACCGCCTCGCCCAGGCCGATCCACGCTTCAATGCCGCCTTGGTCGTCAATGCCGCCGAGTGTGCAGCCATCGTGATCGAGGATGCGCAAAATCCATTCGCGGCGAATTTCGCGGTTGTCGCAGTTCGACAAAATTGCCGCGTCTTTCAGCGGAATCGAGATCTGGTAATAAAAACGGTTAGCGACCCAGCCCTGCAACTGCTCGCGTGTGAGCTTGCCCTCGGCCATCATGACGTGAAAAGGGTGATGGATGTGGTAGCTGGTGCTTTTGCCGCGCAGCCGGCTTTCAAAGTCTTGGGCGCTCCAGGGTTCGGGCGCAATGCTCAAAGGTTTCATAGGTCGATGTCCATGCCGTCGTAGGCCACCTCAATGCCGCGTTGCGTCAGCGCTTGCCGCTGCGGTCCTTCTTCATCAAGGATGGGGTTGGTGTTGTTGATGTGAATCAGAACCTTGCGTGTTCTGGCGGGCAACTGGTCCAGCCATTCGAGCATGCCGCCCGGCCCGCTTTGCGGCATGTGGCCCATGGCACGCGATGTTTTTTGGGAAGCACCCAGCGTGATCATTTCGTCCTCGGTCCACAGCGTGCCATCGACCAGCACGCAATCGGCGGCCTGCATCGCCGCCCAAACGTGCGGCTCCATCTGCCCCAGGCCAGGCGCGTAGAAAAGGCGCTTGCCCGAAGCTACATCGGCAATCGTCACGCCAACGTTGTCACCGGGTTGCGGCTGATCGCGGTGCGGTGAATACGGGGGGGCGTTGCTGATGAGTGGCAGTGCGGTGAAGTGCAGGCCCGGCACGCCAGGCATCGCAAACCCATCGCCCTGCAGCGAAACGTCATGCCAGTTGATGCCGCAGTAGTGCGCCAGAACGCTGAACAGCGGGTTGCCGCTGCTCAGGTCTTCACGCACCAGGGCATGGCACCAGAGTTCGTGCGGCTGCCGGTGTTCGCGCAGCATGTACAGGCCGGTGGTGTGATCAATCTGCGCGTCCATTAAGAAAATCGCGCGGATGGCGGTGTCGCGCAGGCTGCGGGCCGGCTGCAGTGTTGGAAAACTCCGGATTTGCTGGAGGATGTCTGGTGAGGCGTTGAACAACACCCAGTTGCTGTTGTCACCGCTGACCGTGATGGACGACTGGGTGCGCGCCTGAAAGCGTTTGCTCCCCCCCCGCCATGCGTCGCAATTGGGGCAGTTACAGTTCCACTGGGGAAATCCACCACCGGCCGCAGAACCTAAAACATGTACTTTCACGCTGAAAAATTCCTGGTGTCAACCCGGCAGGACTGTTTGCCAAGCAGGGGCGATGCAGCGTGTCGTCTGTGGGGTGGAGCTCAAAAGGTGGACCCAAAATCAATCAGCCCACCGGGTTGCCCCGGCGGGCTGGCCGCGATCAGCGGTTGGCGATGTACATCGTGATTTCAAAGCCAAAGCGCATGTCGCTGGCAGCAGGTTTTTCCCATTTCATACGTTTTCTCCAAAAGTGAGCTCGCAAAATTGCGCTTGTGTACCCACAGCAAATCTGCTGGCACGCCACCTAGTGTGCGCGTCTCGCAGCGCGCGCGCATCGCCGGAATATGGATTTGTACCTCATGATTTTCATGAGGTGCGCGTCCGGTGAATGCAGCTAGCATGGTGCCCATGAACGAAATTGCCTTGCCCGATGTCGCTTGCCCGTCCGATCAATCCCTCGTGACCGGTGTGCTCGACGTGGGTGAGGGCCATCAAATTTACTTTGAGCAGTGCGGCGATCCAAAAGGTTTGCCCGTGGTCTTTTTACATGGCGGGCCTGGTGGCGGTTGCTCGCCGCGTCATCGCCAGTTGTTTGATCTGAACCGTTTTCGGGTCACGCTGTTCGACCAGCGCGGCTGTGGCCGCAGCCTGCCGCGCGGCTCGGTGCAAGCCAACACCAGTCATGCGCTGGTCGCAGACATCGAGCGGCTTCGCCAGCATCTAGGGATCGAACGCTGGCTGGTGTTCGGTGGGTCCTGGGGCGCGGGGCTGGCTCTGGCCTACGCTGCCTCGCACCGCAGCGCTTGTTTGGCGCTGGTGTTGCGCGGTGTTTTTCTGGGACGGTCGTCGGACCTCGACTGGTTTTTTCAGCAAGCCCGGCAGTTCTTGCCCGATGCATGGGCCGCACTCGCTGCGCAGGTCCCCTCGTCGGCCCAGGCTGATCTGCTGGGCTGGCTCCACGAAGGGCTGCACGGAAATGACGCCGGCGTGGCCCTTGCCCGCGCCGTCGCCTGGGAAGCCTGGGAGTCGTCGGTATCGCAGCGTTTAGGCGCTGTGCCGCGACCCGATGGCGGGTTGGCGGCCGAGTCTGCGGCACTGCTGGACAAGTACCGCGTGCAAAGCCACTACCTGATTAACAGGTGCTTCTGGCAAGACTCGCCACTGCTGGGCCGGGCGAAGTCGTTGGCGGGCTTGCCGACGGCGATTGCGCATGGCCGACTGGACTGGGTTTGCCGGCCGCAAGCCGCCTGGGAGCTGCACCAGAGCCTCCCGGGTAGCCGGCTGCAGTGGCTGGAGGCAAGCGGTCACAGCCCGTTTGAGCCAGCGATGGCGCAGGCGCTGGCACAGGCCATGGTGCGCTTCGCCGACCACGGCAACTTTGTCGGCTGGGGTCGAAATTTTGTTGCGGAGGCCCGCGCATGAGCCTGCGGCTTCAGGTCAATCTGATCATCACCGCGCTGATGGTGTTTTTTGCCGCCACGCTGATCGGGCTGCAGATTGACAACACGCGGCGCGCCGTTCGCGACGAGGTTTTCGGCGCTAACCGGGTGGCGGTACAAATGCTGTCGCGCATGA
>JAYVNK010000331.1:0-3976 GCA_043758475.1 Comamonadaceae bacterium
GCCCAGCACCCAGCACCCGGCACCCGGCACCAAGTCGAGTTTTGCACCAATCAGCTAACGTGTCTACAATGTAGAAACATTCTGACCAAAAAGGGAAACACCATGGAAGCAGTCATCAGAAAATGGGGCAACAGCCCTGCCTTGCGGATCAATGTGGCGGCCATGAAGGCCGCAGCTTTTGCCATTGAGCAGCATGTGACCATCAAGGCGAGCAAGGGCCGCATTGTCATCGAGCCGTCGGAAAAGCTCGATTTCAAACTGGAAGATCTTGTGGCGGGCATCACACGGCAAAACGTCCATGCGGACGTCGATTTTGGCGGACCTGTCGGGCGGGAAGCCCTTTAATGGCCGCCAGCGCCTCGGGGCGCAGTTATGTGCCAGACACGGGCGACGTGGTGTGGCTTGCGTTTGACCCGCAGGCTGGCCACGAGCAGGCCGGGCATCGGCCTGCGCTGGTGCTCAGCCCTGCTTTGTACAACGGCAAGGCGGGTCTGATGGTGTGCTGCCCGCTGTCCACCCAGGTGAAAGGCTACCCGTTCGAAGTGGCGGCGCTGGTAGACGGCCAGGAAGCTGTGGTGCTGTCGGATCAGGTGAAGTCACTGGACTGGAAGGTTCGCCGTGCCAAAAAAAAGGGAACTGTCCCCGGGACAGTGGTGGCTGAAGTGCGCGCAAAAATCAAAGCTTTAATGCTGATCAAGTAGCAAAAAACTTGCACAATAGGAAGCAAGCGGCGAATGCGTCCCGCCTCCTTGAATTTTGAAAGCAAGACCGATGAAAACAAAAGCAGCCGTCGCCTGGAAATCTGGCGCACCCCTCACCATTGAAACCGTCGATCTGGAAGGCCCCAAGTTTGGCGAAGTTCTGGTCGAAATCAAGGCCACCGGCATTTGCCATACCGACTACTACACCTTGAGCGGTGCTGACCCCGAAGGCATCTTCCCCGCCATCCTGGGCCACGAAGGCGCGGGCATTGTGGTGGATGTGGGGCCTGGCGTGACCACGCTGCAAAAAGGCGACCATGTGATTCCCCTGTACACGCCCGAGTGCCGCACCTGCAAGTTCTGCCTCTCGCGCAAAACCAATTTGTGCCAGTTGATTCGCGGCACGCAGGGCAAGGGCCTGATGCCCGATGCCACCAGCCGGTTCAGCCTGGATGGCAAGCCGATTTTTCATTACATGGGCACGTCCACGTTCAGCAACTTCACGGTCGCGCCTGAGATTTCGCTCGCCAAAATCCGCAAGGACGCGCCGTTTGACAAGGTTTGCTATATCGGCTGTGGCGTCACCACCGGCATCGGTGCTGTATTGTTCACTGCACAAGTGGAAGCAGGTGCCAACGTGGTGGTGTTTGGCCTGGGCGGCATTGGCTTGAACGTGATTCAGGGTGCCAAGATGGTTGGTGCTGACAAAATCATCGGCGTGGATTTGAACCCCGCGCGTGAAGCCATGGCACGCAAGTTTGGCATGACGCATTTCATCAATCCCAAGACCACAGAAAACGTGGTTGACGCGATTGTTCAGCTCACCGATGGTGGTGCGGACTACAGCTTTGAATGCATTGGCAACACAAAGGTCATGCGCCAGGCGCTGGAATGCACGCACAAGGGCTGGGGCCGCAGCATCATCATTGGCGTGGCTGAAGCGGGCGCTGAAATCAGCACCCGGCCATTCCAGCTAGTGACGGGACGCAAGTGGGAAGGCTCGGCTTTCGGCGGCGCGCGCGGCCGAACCGACGTGCCAAAAATTGTGGACTGGTACATGGACGGCAAGATCAACATCGACGACCTCATCACCCACACCATGCCGCTGGAAGACATCAACAAAGGCTTTGACTTGATGCAGCGAGGCGAGTCGATTCGCGGGGTGGTGCTGTATTGATACGGTGATGAGTTCAGCGGCCTGGAATGATGCTTTTAACCCATTAAATCGACCTATAGCCCTTGTGCAGCATGCATAGATAGCTACTAAATTAGTAATAATGAACACACTTTACCCCTCACGCCAGATCAAAGCCGGTGCACTTGATGCAGAGCTGTACGAGGCCGGCCCGGCGGATGGACAGCCCGTGTTTTTGATGCACGGTTTCCCCTACGACATTCACACCTATGCCGAAGTAGCGCCGCTGCTCGCAGCAAGAGGCTGCCGGGTCTACGTGCCATCCCTGCGCGGATTTGGCGGAACGCGGTTCCTGAGCGATGCCACGCCGCGCTCGGGCGAGCAGGCGGCGCTGGGGGCCGACTTGCTGGCGCTGATGGATGCCCTGCACATCTCCAAAGCCGTGCTGGCGGGCTACGACTGGGGTGGCCGCGCGGCCTGCGTGGTGGCGGCGCTGTGGCCCGAACGCTGCGCCGGGCTGCTGTCGTTCAACAGCTACAACATCCAGAACATTGCGCAGGCCATGGTGCCGGACACACCTGAAAGCGAACTCAGCTACTGGTACCAGTACTACTTTCACTGCGAGCGGGGCCGCAATGGGCTCTTGAAAGACCGGCGGGCTATATGTCGCCTGCTATGGAAATTGTGGTCGCCGACCTGGGCTTTTGACGACGCCACGTTTGAGCGCAGTGCTGCAGCGTTTGACAATCCGGATTTTGTGGATGTGGTGATCCAGTCGTACCGGCACCGCTATGGCCTGGCAGCGGGCGACCCGGCTTATGCGGATATTGAGCGCCGTCTGGCCGCACAACCGCCGATCACCGTGCCCAGCATCACGTTTGACGGCGCTGACGATGGCGTGCGCCCGGTCGCGCCTGCATCACAGCATGCCCGCTTTTTTACCGGCCCCAGATCCCACCGCGTGGTGCCTGGCGTGGGCCACAACATGCCGCAGGAAGTGCCGCAGATGTTTGCGGATGCTGTGATGGAGCTGGCGAAGCGGTGGGCCACTTTCCCCACGCAAAAGATGGATCAGCCGCCCTTTGCTTTGTAGGGCAGCGGCTCCTGACGCAGGGTCTCCACCTCTTCAAACTCGGGGTCTTTGTGCACCAACGTTGCGTCACATTGGAGCGCAGCGGCGGCAATCCACGCATCAGCCAGCGACATGGGGTGCAAGGCCTTGAGTCGGGCGGCTGACTCCAGCAGGGGCGGGCTTTCGCGCACCCACGTCATCGGCAGCGCCTGGCATTGCGCGTAGGCTGCCCTGCCTGCAGTTTCACCCGCCGATTTCCACACCCGGTAAAGCACCTCCATAAGGGACATGAAACAGCCAAACACTTCGACGCGGCCCTCAGCTGCTTCTTGCAGCAGATCGGCCACGCGCTGGCTGCCGGATTCGTCGTTATGCAGGGTCAGCAGGGCTGAGGTGTCGAGCAGATAGCGGGTCATGCCGCAGCGCGCCGCACACCCTGCCGTGCATCACGTTGCAATTCACGCTTCAGGTCGGCCTGACGGTCGGCCAGTAACCGCGCCACTGTGCCGCCAAAGCCTGCACCGCGAAAGGCGTTAATGGCCGTGCGACCAGCTTGGGCAGCGGCCTGCGTGGCAACGCGTTCCCCCAGCAGTGCAGCATAGTCTTGCGCTGCCACCAGCATCGCAACGGGCCTCCCATGCCGTGTAATGGTGACAGGCTCACGCTGCGCAGCATCCAGCAATTGACCAAACCGGTTTTGGGCTTCTACCGAGGTTAAAGTGAGCATAGGGTTGAACTGTACAAATTAGGAATTTATTGGCTATCACAGCCAAATTGTACACAATATTCAATCTGTCACCCAATTCGCTTTCAAATTGGCCTTTAGCCCTCGTCCACAAAGCATAACAAGCTATATTTTATATAGCAACCCACTTTCCTGAAAATCTACTCCCCCAAGTAAGCCGCCCGCACTTTCGGGTCTTTCAGCATCACCTTGGCGTCCCCACTCATGGTGATAAGGCCTGACTCCATGACGTAGCCACGGTCGGCAATGCCCAAAGCGCGGCTGGCGTTTTGCTCGACCAACAAAATTGTCACGCCCTGGGCGTACACATTGCGCACCACTTC
>JAYVNK010000332.1:0-3965 GCA_043758475.1 Comamonadaceae bacterium
GATCATCATGATCCTGGTGCAGTCGGCAATGACCCGTGACCGGACGGCCGGAGCGGGCTCAGATTTCAGTCTGCTCCGAGATCTCCAGGGCGTCATCCACCTCGATCCCGAGGTAACGCACGGTGGACTCGAGCTTGGAATGACCCAGAAGCAGTTGCACGGCGCGCAGGTTCTTTTCTCGCCGATAGATCAACGCCGCCTTGGTTCGCCGCATCGAGTGTGTGCCGTACTCCGCCGGGTCAAGGCCAAGTTCCTCGACCCAGCCTTCGAGGATTCGGGCGTACTGGCGTGTTCCCAGGTGTGGTGAGTGGTGAATCCCGCTCGGGAACAGGAAAGCGTCGGACGCTAGTACATCGACACGCAAGTTACGGAACATAGTGCCGGCTAAGCTTCTGATCTGCATCCTGCCGAGTGAATTTCCACTCGATGGTTCGCTTGACAGCGTTGCGCGCGCGCTGCCACGCATCGACCTCGTTGCGCAGGAGCTGCCGGCTGTCGATGCGCCGGTCCAGGCATTGTCGGCTGAGGATTCCGATTCCGATCTCGATCTCTGCCATGTTCAGCCAACTGGCGTGCTTGGGTGTGTAGTGGAATTCGACGCGGCGCAAGAGCTTTGCGGCGGCGCGCTTTCCGAGCACATCGTCGAAGCATTTCCTGAAGTGGGTGTTCAGGTTGTCCAGAACCAAGTGCACACGACGCGCCGTGGCGTAGGTGGTGGTCAGCAGATCGCCGACGAAGGCAACGAAGTCAACCTTTGCCCGATGCTCGGTGACCGCAACGACTCGGTGGCCGGCCTTGGGCTCGACGGCCGCGAACATGTGGGTCGTTGCGTTGCGCTCGTACTCGTAGTCGTGCTTGGCGATGGCGCCCTCGGTCATCGGCAGCGGCTCGCGGCTGTGACGCAGGAGCTGAAGGCTTTTCTCGTCGATGCAGATCACCGGCTCGGCGCGCGACAGCGGCCTGGCGTACAGCTCGAGCAAGGCGTACATGCGGCGCCGGTACTCCTCGGTCAGCACCCCGATGCACCACATCAGCTTGCGCCACGGCTTGAGGTCGTTTTTTTGAGCATGCGGCGCACAGTCTCCCGACTCACGCCATCCAGGCCCGGCTCTTGCCGAGCAACGCGTTCGAGCTCGACCATCGTCCAGCGCTGCCTGCCCTCGGGAGGGTCTGAGCAGGCCAGCGCCGTGACCCGCGCCTCGGCGTCGGTGTCGTACTGGCGAGGTCGCCCTGAGCGCGCAACGTCGAACACCGCCAAATCGACGCCGCCTTGCAGATACGCCGCGCGAGCACGCCACACAGCCGTGCGCCCCATCCCGAGCACGGCCATGATCTGGGCCTGCGGTATGCCCCGATCCAGGCACGACAGCGTGTGCGCCCGATTGACCTCTCGCGAAGAATGAACACCCTTGCTGCGAATCTCGTCGATGACCGAGCGATCTTCGTCGGCCAAGTGCAATTCCGTCTGACGCATGACGACACCTCTTTGCGCTCGAGCCTAATGGCGGTAGAAACAGTGTATTCATGTTCCGTTACTTACGTGTCGTTGTACTAGCCAAGCGGGCGGCGCAGCGCAGCCGTCGGCAAATCTCGAACGGCGGCGGCTTCGCGGCCGGCTTGACACCAAGCGGCCCTCAGGCAGCGACTGGCGCGCTGGTCGAGCCGATGTGAGCAACACCACTGCTCTTCACCGGAATGTTGCCGGAGCTTTGAGCTTGGCTGACCGGAAACATCAGAGGCTGGGCACGAAGGCGAAGGTCTTTGTGAAGGCCGTACCGTTGCTGTTGCCGCTCACGGTCACCGTGTACGAGGCACCCTTGGTCAGCGCAGCGGTCGGCAGGACGAACGCTTCGTTGAGGCCGAAGCCGTGAAAACCGGTCGACGTAAAGACCGGCTCGTTGGCACGAGTCAGCAGTCGGCTCGGAACCACAGCGCCGCCGGCCGTAGCCGTCACCGTCGCGGACGTCAGATCCATCGTCTGGCCTTCCGGGCCGTTCACGTAGATTGGCGTGCCGATCACAGCGGCGCCCAGATCCGGCGCAGGGTTCGGGGACTCGTTCGACGGCACGAACGTGGCGCCGACCTGGGTCGTACCCTGGCAGGGGTAGGTGCGCACAGAGGTGGCGACCTGACGAGCGTCACCGGCCGGGATGCCGAGAGTCATGTTCAGGCGGCTCGTGTCCCACTTGTCGGCCGACGTGTTGCGGAGGAAGGCCAGGCCCGGACTGGCCTACGGCCAGCCGCTTAACCCGAACTTTGACCCACTGATCCGGCCGTAACCCAGCATTCATGCAGGTTTCGGCCTTTTTCTTGCTTCCTTATGTACCCATGTAATTTGGTGGTTTTGTGTTGACTTGTCTTTGTGCTTGAGCTACTCTTCATGCCCATGTACATCGAGTCCGTCCCCAACCGCGACTCTCCTCCCGCAATCCTGCTGCGCGAGTCCTACCGCGAGGACGGCAAGGTTCGCAAACGCACCTTGGCTAATCTTTCTTGCCTGTCCTCCGAGGTCATCCAGGGCCTGAAGGTGCTGATGCGTGGTGGCGTGGCCGTACCCAGTGTCGATGCGGTTTTTGTGGTCGAACGCAGCTTGCCCCATGGCCATGTCGCTGCGGTGCTTGGTGCGGCTCGTGGCTCGGGCTCAAGCAGCTGGTTCGGCTCGGCCCCGGCCGATCTGCAGCCCGTTCTGCAGGCGATGCTGGTGGCCCGGCTGCTGGAGCCAGCCTCCAAGCTGGCTACCCACCGCATGCTGCACCACGACACCGCCACATCTTCGCTGGGCCGCGTGCTGGGCGTGGACCAGTGCAGCGCCGACGACCTGTATCGGGCCCTGGACTGGCTGCATGACGCGCAAGCAGGCATCGAACGGCGCCTGGCACGCCAGCACCTGGTTGGCAGCACGCTGGTGCTGTACGACTTGACTTCGACGTGGCTCACCGGGCGTTGCTGTGTGCTGGCCGCGCGTGGGCATTCACGCGATGGAAAGCGCGACGATCCGCAGATCGTCTTCGGCCTGGTGTGCACTTCCGAAGGCTGCCCGATCTCGGTGGAGGTGTTCAAGGGCAACACCGCCGACCCCGCTACCGTGGCCGCCCAGGTGGCCAAGCTCAAGGACCGTTTCGGCATCGAACGCATCGCCTGGGCCGGGGACCGGGGGATGCTGACCTCGGCGCGCATCGAGCAGGTGCTCAAGCCCCAGGGCATGGACTGGGTCAGTTCCTTGCGCGCACCGCAGATCGCACAGCTGGCGGCCGAGCACGGCCCTTTCCAGCCGTCTCTGTTCGACGAGCGCAATCTGCTGGAGCTGACGAGCCAGCACTTCCCGGGTGAGCGCCTGGTGGTGTGCCGCAACCCTTTGTTGGCCGAGGAACGTGCGCGCAAGCGGCTGGAACTGCTGGCCGCCACCGAGACCGATCTGGCCAAGATCGCCGCGGCCACACAACGTGCGCGCATGCTGCTGCGCGGCCAGCAGGCCATCGCGCTGCGCGTGGGGCGCGCCATCGATCGCTTCCACATGGCCAAGCACCTGGCGCTGACGATGACGGACACCTCGTTGGCCTGGGTGCGCAAAGACGAGGCCATCGCCGCAGAGGCAGCGCTGGACGGCCTGTACGTCATCCGCACCAGTCTGCCCAAGGAAAAGCTCGACGCCAACGCAACGGTGGCCGCGTACAAGAGCCTGGCCCATGTGGAGCGGGCCTTCCGCTCGATGAAGACGGTGGACCTGAACGTGCGCCCGGTCTTCCATTACAGCGAGCAACGGGTGCGCGCGCATGTCTTCCTGTGCATGCTGGCGTACTACGTGGAGTGGCACATGCGTGCGCGCCTGAAGCCCATGCTGTTCGACGACGAGCATCTTGAGGAGGCCAACGCCAGCCGAGCCTCAGCCGTGGCCAAGACCGTTCGATCGACGCAGGCCAAGGCCAAGGACGCCAGCAAACAGGCCGCAGACGGCATGCCCGTGC
>JAYVNK010000333.1:0-3964 GCA_043758475.1 Comamonadaceae bacterium
TGTCCGCCGTGCCAAGTTCATTGGATCGCCCGGCCACCGCCCATGCGGTCTCGTTGACCCAGGTCCTGGAGGCGGCTGGCGCCAATCTGGAGGTCTCGCTGGCACGCAGGGTCCTCGCGGCTGCTCAAGGCGATGTGGCCGCCGCAGACCATGCACCAGCACCCGTGCTCACGGCCAAAGCGGCTTCCATTGATCTGCAAAATGGCATCGGTGGCGGCCATGTACTGTCGCAAAAGCGCATTGACAAGGCCATTGGGCTGGACTGGACCTGGGAGCGCGGCAACAAACGCGCGCTGCGCACGGCATCGGCCCAAAGCACGGCCAACGCCGCGCGGTCTGACATCCAGGACATGCGGGTGCAGCAGCAGCTGGCCGCCGCGGGAGCTTATTTCGATTTGCTGGCCTCGCAGGAGCGCATCGAGCAGATCAGCGCCATGGCGCGCAGCGCAGATCAGTTGGCCAGCACCGCCGCGCGGCGAGTCAAGGCCGGGGATTTGGCGGCGCAGGATGCGGCGCGCACCGATATCGAAGCCCAGCGCGCGCAAGCCGACCTGCTGTCCGCCCAACTCGATCGCCAGCGCGTCCGTCTGGCCCTAGGGCTTGTAATGGGTCACACCGATGCACAAACGCTGACCGCGCTGCCGGACTGGCCGGTTTTGCCGCCGGCCAGTCACGCCAGCGACACGGACAAATTGCCGTCCGTCGATGCGCGCGCTGACGTGAAAGCGGCGGCGTTGCGGCTGGACGCAGCGCGCTCGGCCGTTGAGCTGGCCGCTGCGCAGAAAAAGCCAGACGTCACACTGGGCACGTCTTTCGACCACTTCCCCGGCACGTCCACAAAGCTGGTGGAAGTGCGTTTGCAAATACCGCTGTACGGCGTGCTCGGTGGCTACAACTTTCAGGGCGAAATTACCCGTGCGCAGGCGCTTCAAAACCAGGCGGAAGACACACTGGAAAAAGTTCGCCGCGCCGCGCTGGCTGATCTGCAGCGGGTGCAGCAGGACAAGCAAGGTTTTGCGGCCCGGGCGCAGCGTTATCAAACGGTCATCGTGCCGCGTGCGCAGCAGGTGGCTGATATGGCCGAGTTGGCGTACAGCAAAGGCGCCATGGCGCTGACGGAACTGATCGATGCGCGGCGCACCCTGCGCACCACCTTGCTCGAAGCCATTGCCGCACGCACCGACTACGCCAAGGCCGCGGGGGCCTGGCAATTGCGCAATCTGCCGCTCACTGCCAACGGCAACTAGCGCCAGGCAATTTTTTGACTCCGCCCATTCGCAACACGCGGCCCGACATCCATCCCTTTCTTTTCTGCATCGGAACTCCCGTGAAACGCATTGTTTTGTACGCGCTGGTGCCCAGCCTTCTTTCGGCTCTTTCTGTGTTGTCGGCGTGCACCGAGGCAGCGGCCCCCACACCTGAAATAGCGGCGCCAATACTGCAGGGCCGCCAGTTGCGCTTCGCACCGGACAGTCCGCAACTGGCATTGCTGGTCGTTTCCAGTGCAGCAGCCAGCAAAACACTGACCATCGAGTTGCCCGCTCGTTTGGTCTGGAATGAAGCGCAGACGCAGCGGATTTACCCGGCGTTTGCCGGGCGTGTCACTGCCATCAGGGCCGACGTGGGTCAAAGCGTTCAACCCGGCCAGGTGCTGGCGCAACTGGCATCGCCCGACTTTGGTGTCGCGCAGGCCGACGCCGCCAAAGCCCAGTCGGATGTGCGCCTGATACGCAAGACGTTGCAGCGCCAGCGTGAATTGTTTGACGCCGGGATCATTGCCCGCAAGGACCTGGATCAGGCCGAGGCCGATGAAACCCGCGCGCTAGCAGAGAGCCAACGCGCCGAGGCCCGTACCCGCCTGTATGGGGGCGGCACTGCAGTGACCCAGCAGCTCGCCCTGCAGGCCGGCATCAGAGGCGTGGTGGTGGAACGCAACCTCAACCCTGGCCAGGAGTTGCGGCCCGACCAGTCAGGCCCCGGCACACCGGCCCTGTTCGTGGTGACCGATCCGACCTCCCTGTGGGTTCAAATTGATGCCCGGGAACTCGATGCAGGCACCCTCAGACCCGGCAGTGTGTTTGAACTGGTCATCCCCAGCCTGCCTGGGCAGAAATTCGAAGGCCGTGTGCTCGCCAGTGCAGATTACATCGACCCGGCAACCCGCACCATCAAGGTACGCGGTGTGGTCGCCAACCCGCAGCGCATGCTCAAGGCGGAAATGCTCGCCACCGCCCGCATTGAGCGTGTGATGGGGTCGGGTGTGCTGATTCCTGCGCAGGCGGTGTCACTGCAAGGAACAACCCACACCGTCATGGTGCAACTCGAGCCGGGGGTGTTCGAATCGCGGGACGTGACGTTGAGTTACCAGGGGCCCCGTGATGTCGTTGTCTCCTCCGGCCTGGAAGTGGGCGACAAAGTCGTGACTGACAACACACTGCTGCTGTCCACCCTGTTTCACAATGCGCAGGACGAGGCCCGCCCCAGCGTCGCGGCCAAAGCCAACCCTGCCGCGCAGGCTGCCCGATGAAGCGCCTGATTCACTACGCTCTGCATCAACCGCTGTTCATTGTGCTGGGCACGCTGCTGTTTGTTCTGGCGGGCTCCATCGCTTACAAAAACCTGTCGGTTGAGGCGTTTCCCGACGTTACCGACACCCAGGTGACGGTGATCGCGCTTTACCCGGGCCGTGCGGCCGAAGAAGTGGAAAAACAGGTGACCTTGCCGATCGAAACGGCACTGTCGGGGCTGCCCAATTCGATCAGGGTGTTTTCTCACACCCAGTTTGGCTTGTCCTACACCGTGATCACCTACGACGACAACGCCAATGTGAACATCGCGCGCCAGCAAGTCAATGAGCGGCTCAATGGCCTCGACGTGCCGCCCGGTGCGCGGGTCAACGTGGCACCCAATGCCACCCCCGTGGGCGAGGTGATGCGCTACCGGGTGCGAGGCGACGGGCAAACCACCACCGAATTGCGCTCATTGCAAGACTGGGTGATCGAGCGTGGCCTGCGGCAGGTGCCGGGTGTGGCGGATGTGGTGGGCATGGGCGGCTTCATCAAGCAATACGAGGTGCAACCCGACCTTGACAAACTGCGGGCGTACAAGCTGACATTCCAAAACCTGCTGGACGCGCTGGGCCGAGGCAACGCCAATGCAGGCGGCAGTTATGTGGCACAGGGCGCCCAGCAGTTTGCGATTCGCGGCATCGGCTTGCTGCAATCGGCCGACGACATCGGGCGAATCGTGGTTGCCACGCGCAACAGCACCCCCATCCTGATCCGCGATCTTGCGGACGTCAAGATCGGTGCCGTGCCTCGCCTGGGTCTGGTGGGGCAAGACCTCGACGATGACGTTGTCACGGGCATTGTCATCATGCGAAAAGGCGAAAACCCCAGCGTGGTGCTCAAAGGCGTCAAAGAAAAAATTGAGCAATTCAACGCCCGTGGCCTGCCCAAGGGCGTGCAGATCGTGCCGTATTACGACCGTACCTGGCTGATGGGTAAAACACTGACGACCGTATTCAAGAACCTGGTTGAAGGCGCTTTGCTGGTGTCGCTGGTACTGTATTTATTTCTATCCAACTTTCGCGCCAGCCTGGCGGTGGTGGTGGTGATCCCACTGGCGCTGCTGTCGACTTTTCTGGGCTTGAAAATCATGGGGGTCCCGGCCAATCTGCTCAGTCTGGGCGCGATGGACTTTGGCATCATTGTGGATGGCGCAGTGATCGTGATTGAGAACATCCTGCACCGGCTGGCTGAACGAAAAGAAGACATGAGCGACACGGAGCGTCGCAGCGTGATCATCGATGCGGCCAACGAAGTCGGACGGCCTACGCTGTTTTCGATGCTCATCATCATCGCTGCGCATATTCCGATATTCGCGCTGCAACGCCATGAGGGGCGTATCTTCCAGCCGATGGCCCTGAGCGTGACCACTGCCCTGGTGGGTTCACTGATTTTTT
>JAYVNK010000334.1:0-3957 GCA_043758475.1 Comamonadaceae bacterium
GTGGCAGCGTTGTTGCCCAACACTTTGCGCCCCAGCAAATCCAGCGACTGGATGGTGTTGGTGCCCTCGTAAATCATGTTGATGCGGGCATCGCGCACAAACTGCTCCATGCCCCATTCCTTGATGTAGCCATGGCCGCCAAAAACCTGCTGGCACATCGACGTGGCGGTCCAGCCGTTGTCGGTGAGGAAGGCCTTGACGATGGGGGTGAGCAGCGAGAGCATTTCGTCGCTGTCTTTGCGCACTTTTTCATCCGGATGGCTGTGCACTTTCTCAAGCAGCACGGCGCAGAAGGTGGCCAGCGCGCGGCCACCTTCTGCATAGGCACGCGCGGTGAGCAGCATCTTGCGCACGTCAGGGTGCACGATGATCGGATCGGCCGGTTTGTCTTTGGCCTTGGGGCCGGACAGGCTGCGCATCTGGATGCGGTCTTTGGCATAGGCCAAAGCGTTCTGGTACGCCACCTCGGTCAGGCCGAGCGACTGGTTGCCCACGCCCAGGCGCGCGGCGTTCATCATCACAAACATGGCGTTCATGCCCTTGTTCGGCTGGCCCACCAGGGTGCCATACGCGCCATCAATCACGATCTGCGCCGTGGCGTTGCCGTGGATGCCCATCTTGTGTTCAATGCCGCCGCAGTAGATGCCATTGCGCTCACCGATGGAGCCGTCCTTGTTGACCTTGAACTTGGGGACGATAAACAGGCTCACCCCCTTGATGCCGGGCGGCGCATCAGGCAGGCGCGCCAGCACCAGGTGAATGATGTTGTCGGCCATGTCGTGTTCGCCGGCGCTGATGAAAATCTTGTTGCCGGTGATCTTGTAGCTGCCATCTGCTTGCGGCTCAGCCTTGGTGCGCATCAGGCCCAGGTCAGTGCCGCAATGCGGCTCGGTCAGGCACATGGTGCCGGTCCACTCGCCGCTGGTCATCTTGTGCAGGTAGGTCTGCTTCTGCTCTTCGGTGCCGTGGGTGTGCAGCGCCGCGTACGCGCCGTGCGTGAGGCCGGGGTACATGGCCCAGGCCTGGTTGGTTGAATTGAGCATCTCGTAAAAGCACTGGTTCACCACCAGCGGCAGGCCCTGGCCGCCAAAGGCCGGGTCGCAGCTCAGCGCGGGCCAGCCGCCTTCGACAAAACTCTCATATGCGGCTTTGAAGCCAGAAGGTGTTTTGACTTCATGCGTCACCTTGTCATGCGTGCAGCCTTCGGTGTCGCCGCTGATGTTGATCGGCAGGGCGACCTCGGCGGCAAACTTGCCAGCCGCTTCCAGCACAGCGTTGATGGTGTCGGCGTCCACATCGGCGTGCTTTGGCATGGCCTTGAAGTCTTCAATCACGTTCAGAACTTCGTACATCACAAATTGCATGTCACGCAGGGGTGGGGTGTAGGTGGGCATGGTAAATCCTGTGAATTTAAAAAATTAAAACCTTGAAAACTTAAACAGTGGTGGATTGGGTGATTCTCTTTTCGCGGGCAATCGGGCCACTGGCTTTGGGTTTGGCTTTGGCCTTCCGCGCCGAGCCGGGCGCACCCATTGCGCTGACAGCTGTGTCCGTCGTCCGTGCGCCGTAAGTCCGCAAAATGTTGGCAAACCCCACATTGGCGCGTTCTATCGAGCCCGGATTCTTCAAGAACCGCGCCTCGTAATGCAGCGCAAGAATCAGGCCGTGGATCTCGAACGCAATTTGCTGTTCATCCGCATCGGTGCCCAGGTGGCCGCACACTTTGGCCTGCACCACGGCGCGGAAAACCGCCTTGAGCCAGGTTTTCACCGAGCTGGCCAGCGCGTCATGCACCGGCCCGGTACGGTCGTCAAACTCCACCGCGCCGCTGATGAAAATGCAACCGGACTGGATCTCCACCGCGACCCGCTTCATCCAGTTGTCAAACAGGGTTTTGAGGCGCGGCAAACCCTTGGGCTGCAGCATGGCGGGTGCAAAAATCTCCTGCTCAAACCGGTTGAAATACTCGCGGATCACCGAGATTTGCAGCTCCTCACGCGAGCCAAAATGCGCAAACACCCCCGACTTGCTCATGTGCATGGCCTCTGCCAGCACGCCAATGCTCAAACCCTCCAGCCCAATCTGCGTGGCCAGCCCCAGCGCAGCGTCCACAATTGCCTGCTTGGTCTGCTGCCCTTTTTGCAGCGCACGGCCAGCGGGGGCGGGCTTGACGGGGAGTGATGGGACGGACATGGTGGCGTGAACAGGGATTGATAAACGAACGGTCGTGCTATTTTGCATGAAGTTGATTGGTGCCAATGGAAATCGGGGTTTTCTAGAGGTCTGGTTCTAAGGGGGTTGAGGGTTTACCCGTGAGGCGTGGCGGCATGCGACCGGAGTGGCTTTCGGCGAGTTGGCTTACCGAGTCCTTCAACTGCGGTCGCTGGCTGGCGACCAACGCATGCAAGGGTTTCTCAATGCGCGCGGATGCTTGGGCCGCAACCGCAGGGAGGATGTCTTGGACGACAGCAGCGCCGTCATTCCGTACTTCAACAATGCGCCGACCCCGCAACGTTTGACGTGATCAAGCCAAAGTTTCAAAGGATAAAGATGAAAGATTTTCTGGCCAGTGGGCAGCCCCGCAAGCACCGAGGCAGCTTCACGGCTCCCGGCGCAACTCCTTGACGCCCCGGCCCAGGCGTTTGCGCAGCAGCTGCCGCAGCGTGGAGCCATCCTCGTAACCGACGCGCGCTGCAATCTGTTCCACACTGGCCTGGCTGGTCTGCAGCAGGTGCACCGCACGCTCCACGCGCAGATCCTGAAAATAGGCCAGCGGCGACTTGCCCATGACGGCATGCAGCCGCCGCGATAGCGTGCGCTCGGTGGCACCAGCAGCCTGCGCCGCCTCACCCAGCGAAAACCCCCGCGACCCGTCCGACAGCCGGGCGCGGGCCCAGCGCTCAAATCGCTCCACAGTGGGGTCGGCATGGGCCGGGTAGGCGGGGATGACAAAGGCGGCCTGCAAGCCGCGCGAGTCGACCACCAGATAGCGGGCAGTCAGCGCAGCCAGCTCAGGGCTGCTCTGGCGCACCACCCACAGCGCCAAATCCAGGTGCGCGAGGGCGGCACCTGCGGTCACGAGACCGGCGGAGTTGACCAGCAAGCGCGAATCGTCCAGCAGCACCTTGGGGAAGCGCTGGCGAAACAGGGGGGCCAGCCACCAGGTCGTGGTGGCGCGGTGCCCGTTGAGCAAGCCAGCGTCACCCAATACAAAAGTGCTGGTGCAGGCTGCGCCCGTCAGGCTTCCACTGGCCGACCAATCCCGCAGCAATGCGCTGGCGTCAGCCACATCAGGGCGCTCCAGCGCAAGCGCCAGACTGGCCGGCATCTTGGCACCCAGCGCTGGCACCAGCACCACATCGGGACGCTGCGCGGCGGCCACTTTCTGCACCGGCACCCGCAAACCCTGGCTGGTGTGCACCCGCCGACGCAGGCCCACCAGCGTCACGTCAAACCGGGCGCCGCCAAGGCCCTGGGCTTGAGAGAGTTCGTTGGCAATGCCCAAGGTGTCCATAAAAGCTGACAGGCCGGTGTCAAACACCTGGTCCAGCACGAGGATGTGAATCTTCATGGCGTAAATGGTATCAAACATGTCATTTACGCTACTGGGCAATAGCCCAGCAGCCGCCCACAATCAAAGGCTCTTTAATTTTTATCCCAAGGAGTCGATCATGGTGAAAGTTGGATTGTTTGTGAAACTGCATGCCAAACCCGGCAAAGAAGCCGAGCTGGAACAACTCCTGACCGGCGCTCTGGCGCTGGCCAACCAGGAGGCCGCCACGGCGGCGTGGTACGCCCTGAAATTCGGGCCGTCCACTTTCGGAATTTTTGATGCGTTTGCGGCTGAAGCAGGTCGCCAAGCCCACCTGAATGGCCAGATCGCAGCAGCCTTGATGGCAAAGGCCCCGGAACTGCTCGCCCAGCCACCCAATATTGAATCGGTGGACATCATGGCGG
>JAYVNK010000335.1:0-3954 GCA_043758475.1 Comamonadaceae bacterium
TGATGCCGTTTGACCTGTCCAACCCGGTCTGGGTGGAGGACGAAGCCGTTGACCTGGACTACCACGTGCGCCACATCAGCCTGCCCAAGCCCGGCAGCAACCGGCAATTGCAGCAGTACGTGGCGCGCCTGCATTCCAGCCTGCTGGACCGCAGCCGGCCACTCTGGGAATGCTTTGTGATTGATGGCCTAAAAAGCGGCCAGGTGGCGATGTACACCAAAGTCCACCACGCGGGCATGGACGGCCAGGCCGGTGTGGCTCTGGCCCAGGCCATTTACGACATGGAGCCCACAGGCCGCGTCGTCAAACCGCCACGCCCGAAGATCCGGCGCAACCAGTACCAGTTGGGCATTGCCGAGCTGGGCGGTGCGGCGCTGCGCAACACGGCCAGCCAGATCGTGAATCTGTTCAAGACCGCACCCACCCTACTGCGCGCCCTGCGTGACACCGTGGTGCCCGAAAAGGGCGACGACGGCAAGCGCCAATGGGGTCTGCCCAAAAACTTCAAGATTTTTGGCCCGCGCACCTTGCTCAACGTGAGCGTGACCAACCAGCGTACGTTTGCCGGACGCACCACTTCGCTGGCTGAGACCAAGCTGATCGGCAAGACACTGGGCGGCTCGCTCAACGACGTGGTGATGTGCACCACCGCCGGTGCCCTGCGCCGCTATTTGTCGGACCATGACGATCTCCCGTCCAAATCTTTGCTGGCCGCCATTCCCGTGAGCCTGCGTGCGCCGGGTGACAAATCATCCAACAACCAGGTCAGCATGCTGTCCATGACGCTGGCCACCGACATTGCCGAGCCGGTCGAGCGTCTTCGCGCCATCCACACCGCGTCCGACGCCAACAAGGCCATGATGGGCCGCGTGAAGACCGCCATTCCCACCGACTTCCCGTTGTTTGGCGCGCCGTGGCTGATGTCGGGCATTGCCGCCGTGGTGTCGCGCTCGCGGCTCATCAATTTGATTCCGCCGATTGCCAACATCGTCATATCCAACGTGCCTGGCAGCCCGGTGCCGCTGTATTTTGCCGGTGCGAAGGTGATCAGCTATTACCCGGTGTCCATCGTTGTGCACAGCATGGCGCTGAACGTGACCGTGCAAAGCTACGCGGGCCGGCTCGACTACGGCCTGATCGCCTGCCGGCGCGCCGTGCCAGACATCGTTGACCTGGGCGACCATTTGCTTACAGAACACCTGGCCTTGCTGGCGCGCGCGCACAAGGTGCTGGCGGAGCAAGAAAAAGCGGAACCTGACGCAAAGCCGGTGGTGGCTGTTGTTGGAGCAAAGTCGACGGGTGCAACTGCAAGTGCAACTGTGGCCAAATCCGCCGGGAGAGTTGCAGCCAAAACCACCACCAAGGCAAAAGCCATGGCCGAGCCCCAACTTAAACTGGTTAGCGCCAAAGCCGTTGCGCCCAAACCCCGCAGGGCACCCTCCGCAAAACGGGTTGCGGTGCGGGCGGTCAGATGAGAAGAAGCTATATAAATAGTAGCTGACTATGCAATTTAGACGGGGGCTAGGGGCATATTTTACTAATTTTTCAGAAAAACAGCATGAAATCACCCGCAAATCCGCCCGTTGCCGTTGTGACTGGCGCAGCCCGAGGCATTGGCCTTGCCATCGCCGAATGGTTTCTTCGCCAAAACTACAAGGTTGCGCTGCTTGACGTTGACAAAGCCACCCTTGACAGTGCCGTTGGCAAAATCGCTCGCTCCAGCGATGCGCTCGGCATCCACTGTAATGTGGCTGACCCGGCACAGGTCGAACGCGCCGCTGCCAGGGTGATGGCCAAATTCGGCCGCGTGGACGCGCTGGTCAACAACGCGGGGGTCGCGGTATTCAAGCCGGTGCTGGAGACATCGTTCGACGAATGGCGCGCCGTCATGGCCACCAACCTGGACGGCGCATTCCTCTGCTCCCAAACATTTGGCGAGATCATGGTCAAAGCTGGCAGCGGGGCGATTGTGAACATCGCGTCCATTTCCGGCTTGCGGGCCAGCACGCTGCGCCTGGCCTACGGAACCAGCAAGGCCGCCCTGATTCACATGAGCAAGCAGTACGCGGTGGAGCTTGGCAACGCCGGCGTGCGTGTGAATGTGGTTGCACCTGGCCCAGTGGAAACCGAGATGGCCAAGCGGGTTCACACGCCCGCCATCCGCGCGGACTATTACGACACCATCCCCCAGGGCCGCTACGGCACCCTTGAAGAAATGGCCAACACGGTGGGCTTTTTGTGCAGCGACAACGCCAGTTTCATCAACGGGCAGGTGATTGCTGTTGATGGCGGGTTTGACGCTGCGGGGGTGGGTTTGCCAACGCTGCGGCGGACCATGGAGGGGCGGTGATCAGGCGGATTGGGTGAGAAAAGCAAGGGATTATTCAAGAGCTAAATGCTATACTATAAATAGCTAACTATGTATATAATACAAGGAATATAGGCATTTTTGGCTCGAATTTACTGCGCTTCATACTGAAAAACGCCTTCACGTTGCGGACATTGGCATCGGCTGAGAAAAGCCGTTGCGACAGGGCCAGGTACGCGGGCATGTCGCGGGCGAAAACGATCAGCACAAAGTCGGGGCCTGGGGACACTCGGTAGCACTGCTGTACGGCATCATCCACGGCCACGCGGGCCTCGAACGCTTCCAGGCTTTGCGCATCCTGCCTGTCCAGCGTGATCTCCACGATTGCTGTCAGGCCGTGGCCCAGCAGCGGGGCCAGTTTGTCGGTGCTGAGGATGGCAATTTGCCGCTCAATCAGGCCCGCATCGCGCAGCCGTTTGACTCGGCGCAGGCAAGTGGGCGGGGAGGTGTTCACGCGCTCGGCCAGCACTTGGTTGGTAATCGACGCGTCTTGCTGGAGCTGGTCGAGCAGCAAAACATCAGTCGCATCTAAAGTTAATTGTTCCATAATTTTAATTATTATGAAATATTCAGCCGTTTCGCAATTTCGGTGAAATTTATAGCCAACAATAGATAAAAAATGCACACATATTTTGCGCTGTCGGTTTTACGATCAGCCGCATTACTTTTTTGGAGAAGTCTATGTGTGGCATCGTCGGCTCGGTTTCTACCCGCAACATCGTTCCCGTCCTGGTGCAGGGCCTTCAGCGTCTCGAGTACCGGGGCTATGACTCGTGCGGCGTGGCGGTATATGCGGATGGCCTGAAACGGGCCCGCAGCACGGCCCGTGTGGCGGAGTTGATGGAGCAGGTCGCGTCAACCCGCCTTGAAGGGCGGTTGGGCATTGCGCACACACGCTGGGCTACCCACGGTGCGCCGGCGGTGCACAACGCGCATCCGCATTTCAGCCACGGGCCAGATTCAGTCTTTACCAACGGCAAGCGCAGCCCCGCGCAGGTGGCGGCAGACCGCCCCGGCCGCGTGGCGCTGGTGCACAACGGCATCATCGAAAACCACGACGAGCTTCGCGCGCAGCTCAAAGCCAAGGGCTACACCTTTCAGAGCCAGACCGACACCGAAGTTATCGCGCATTTGGTAGACAGCCTGTATGACGGCGATATTTTTGAAGCTGTCAAGGCGGCGGTCAAACAACTGCACGGTGCCTACGCGATTGCCGTGTTTCATAAAGACGAGCCACATCGCCTGATTGGCGCACGCGCGGGCTCGCCGCTGATTCTGGGCGTAGGCAAAGACAGTAAAGAGCACTTTTTGGCCAGCGACGCGATGGCGCTGGCCGGCGTAACCGACCAGATCGTTTACCTGGATGAAGGCGACGTGGTGGATGTGCAATTGGGCAAATACTGGCTGGTGGACAAAGCCCACAAGTCGGTGCTGCCCGCAGCGCGCCCCGTCAAAACCGTGCTGGCGCACAGCGGCGCGGTCGCGCTGGGCCCCTACCGCCACTACATGCAAAAAGAGATATTTGAGCAGCCGCGTGCCATTGCCGACACGCTGGAAGGTGTGGAGGGCATCGTGCCCGATTTATT
>JAYVNK010000336.1:0-12036 GCA_043758475.1 Comamonadaceae bacterium
ATGCATTTTTGGCAGCCCCAGGTCAAGGATTAGCAGGTCAAACTCGGTGTTGGTCATCAGCGCGGCGTCCGCTTCGGTGCCGCTGGCCACGTGGTCTACGGCGGCACCGCTGCTGCGCAGGGCACGCAAGAGGCCATCAGCCAGCACCTGGTCATCCTCAGCAATCAGAATTCGCATGGGTCACTCCTTTAAATCCAACTTTCGGGCGCATTGCGGCGTTGCAAATCCTCGCCATACAAGTGTATGTCTGCGGCAGCTTTAACTCGCTCAGGCCGCATAGGCTTCCAGTCCAATGGCAATCACCGTCGCCACCTGCGATCCCACGGCCTGCTTCAGCTCGGCCTCAGTCTGCGCCACGGCATCCTGAAACGCCTTGAGCCAGATCAAGCCGGTGGCGGTGAAGGCCACGCGGCGAGCCCGTGCGTCACGGGGGTCGGGCCTACGCGTCACCAGATTCCAGGCCTCGCACTGGTCCACCAGTTTGCCCATGGCCTGCTTGGTCATGCCGGCGCTGGCCGCCAGGTCGGTCAGGCGCGAGCCTTGCAGCGCCAGATGGCGCGTGACGTGGATGTGCGCGGCACTGACCTGCCCGCGCGCGGCCAGGTTGCTCAGGGCCAGCGGCACCTCGACGTTGTGCGCCATCAGGGCCAGCACGCGGGCGTCAAAACGCTGCAGGGCGCGGCCCATCAGGTAGCCCAAGTGGGTTTGCCTCCAAGCTTCGTTTTGCGGTACATCGGTCATTCGATGATGGTAAATCAAACTGACTAAAAAATCTGTTTACTAATTTCAACTTGTTGCGTTAAACTACTGTTCAAGCATCCAGCCTGTTGTTAAAGTCAGAAAAACGCCAAGTTTGGGCCAGATGCAGAACCCAATTCATTCATCTATTAACAGTTGATTTTTAAGGAGATTTTTCATGGACGCATCCGTTAAAGGCATGAGCCTCGCCGCCAACAGCGAAAAAGCCAAGGCCTTGCAAGTGGCCCTGGCACAGATTGAAAAGCAGTTTGGCAAGGGCACCATCATGCGCCTGGGCGAGGGCGAGGTGATTGAGGACATCCAGGTGGTCTCCACCGGCTCATTGGGGCTGGACATTGCCCTGGGCGTGGGCGGCTTGCCGCGTGGCCGCGTGGTCGAAATCTATGGCCCGGAGTCATCGGGCAAAACCACCTTGACGCTGCAAGTCATTGCCGAGATGCAAAAAATCGGCGGCCAGTGCGCGTTTGTCGATGCCGAGCATGCGCTTGACATCCAGTACGCCCAGAAACTCGGCGTCAACCTGCAAGACCTGTTGATCAGCCAGCCCGACACCGGCGAGCAAGCGCTGGAGATTGTGGACAGCCTTGTGCGCTCTGGCGCGGTCGACCTGATCGTGGTGGACTCGGTGGCCGCGTTGACCCCGAAGGCCGAGCTGGAAGGCGAAATGGGCGACTCCCTTCCCGGCCTGCAAGCCCGCTTGATGAGCCAGGCGCTGCGCAAGCTCACTGCCCACATCAAAAAGACCAACTGCATGGTGATTTTCATCAACCAGATCCGCATGAAGATTGGCGTGATGTTCGGCAGCCCCGAGACCACCACCGGCGGCAACGCGCTTAAGTTTTACGCCTCGGTGCGCCTGGACATCCGCCGCACCGGCACCATCAAGAAAGGCGATGAGGCCATCGGCAACGAGACCAAGGTCAAAGTGGTCAAAAACAAGGTCGCCTCGCCGTTCAAGACCGCCGAGTTCGACATCCTGTTTGGCGAAGGCATCAGCCGCCACGGCGAGATCATCGACATGGGCGTCACTGCCAACATTCTGGACAAATCCGGTGCCTGGTACGCCTACAACGGTGAAAAAATCGGCCAGGGCCGCGACAACGCACGTGAGTTCCTGCGCGAGAACCCCGCGCTGTCCACCGAGATTGAGAACAAGGTGCGCGAGTCGCTCGGCATCCCTTTGATCCAGCAAGAGGTGGAAGCGCCGCAAAAAGCAAAAAAAGAAAGTAAAAAGGCCGACCAGCCCTTGCAGGATTTGCATAGTTAGCTACTAATTATGTAGTATTGAAATCGATTGAAACAGCGTTTGAGCTGGAGCAGCTTGAAGGCATTTGCTTTGCATTGCTGCCGGAATCGCTCTGCCTCGATCGCTGCCCAAGTCGCACGCCAGCACCAGTTAAGGCGCATTGAACATGAGCTTCATGAACCGCAAAACATCGGGCACGCCAGCGTCAACAAGCGCATCTGGGCAGCGCGGCTCGATCAGCCAGCCCAGCCTGAAGAGCCGCGCACTGCGGCTGCTCAGCGGCCGTGAGCATTCGCGTGCCGAGCTGGAGCGCAGGCTAAAACCGTTTGAAGACGAGCCGGGCGAGCTGGCCCGCGTGCTGGACGAGCTACAGGCCAAAGACTTCATCAGCGAGCAGCGCGTGATTGAATCCGTGATCCACCGGCGCTCAGCCAAGCTCGGCACCGCGCGCATACGGCAGGAGTTGCAAAGCAAAGGCCTGGACAAAGAGGCTGTCATCGACGCCGTGGCCAGCCTGCAATCGACCGAACTTGCGCGCGCACGCGAGCTATGGCGCAAAAAATTCGGCGAACCTGCCACCGACCCCAAAGAGCGTGGCAAGCAAATGCGTTTTCTGGCTGCGCGGGGTTTCAGTGGCGATACCATCCGGCGGGTGCTGACAGGCAGTCAGGACGATGAATAGGAGGTAAATATGCCTCTAGCCCTTGTCCTGTATGCATAATAAGCTACAAATATAGTAGCAAACGGAATCTCGGCTTACAACCCCAGCATCAGCTTCAAATTCTGCACCGCAGCACCGCTGGCGCCTTTGCCAAGGTTGTCCAGTTTCGCGATCAGCACCGCGTGGCGGAAGCCGTCATCGGCACCTTCGTTGCAAAAAACGCGCAGCTCCATTTTGTTGGTATTCGCAAGGCCGAGCGGGTCGATCTTGCCGTCATCGCTGGCGGCTTCCACCGTCACCCACTCGCTGCCAGCGTAATGCCGGGCGAGCGCGTCTTCGAGGTCGTTGGCGCTGGGCTGGCCGGGCAGCAAGTCCAGGTCCAGCGGCAACTGCACCAGCATGCCCTGGCTGAAATTGCCCACCGACGGGACAAACACCGGGCGGCGGCTCAGGCCGGTGTACTTCATGATTTCGGGCAGGTGCTTGTGCTTCAAACCCAGCGCATAGACCTCAAAGGCCGGGGCGTCGCCCTTATCGTAAGCTTCAATCATGCTGCGGCCACCGCCGGAGTAACCGCTGACGGCCGGCAGGGTAAGCGAATGATCACGAGGGATCAGGCCTGCATCCACCAGCGGGCGGATCAGTGCGATGGCCCCCGTGGCGTAACAGCCAGGATTGGCGACGCGTTGGGCGTTGCGCACGGCGTCTTGTTGGCCAGGCGTTAGTTCGGGAAAGCCAAACACCCAGCCGGGCGCGGTGCGGTGCGCCGTGGATGCGTCGATGATTTTCGGGCCTTTTGGGCCGCCGGTCCTCGCCAGATCATCAATCATCGCTACTGATTCAATAGCCGCTCCGTCATGCAGGCACAACACCACCAGATCGACCTGGGCCATCAGAGCGCGCTTGGCGGCACCGTCTTTGCGCAGCTCGGGCGCAATGCTGACCAGTTCAACGGCGGGCATGGCCTGAAGGCGCTCGCGAATTTGCAGCCCGGTGGTTCCGGCTTCTCCGTCAATGAAAACTTTTGGCATGAGGCATCTCCATCAATCTGTTGCGATCGGCACTCTGAATTGCACTGTAAGCTACCCTGCAATTTGGTGCGTTGCAACATGATACATTCACGGGCTGCACTGCCCAGTCCCTGCTCCGGGGCACTTTGTGTTTCGGGGCTGGATGAAATTTCCCATTTCTCATTCCTGAGAGAGACCTCATGAAGATCCACGAGTACCAAGGCAAGGAAATCTTGCGTCAATTTGGCATCCCCACTCCGCGCGGCATTCCCGCATTCACCGCGCAGGAAGCGGTGGAAGCCGCTCAAAAACTCGGCGGCCCAATTTGGGTGGTCAAGGCGCAGATCCATGCCGGTGGCCGTGGCAAGGGCGGCGGCGTGAAAGTGGCGCGCTCGATTGACGAGGTGCGCAAGCTGGCCGACGAAATCCTGGGCATGCAGTTGGTCACCCATCAGACGGGGCCACAAGGCCAAAAAGTGCGCCGCCTTTTGATTGAAGACGGGGCAGACATCAAAAAAGAATATTACGTCTCGGCCGTGACGGACCGCGCCACGCAACGGGTGGCGTTCATCGTTTCCAGCGAAGGCGGAATGGACATCGAAGGCGTGGCGCACGACACGCCCGAGAAAATCATCACCGAAATCATTGACCCCGCGCTAGGCCTTACCGCCGCCCAAGCCAAAAAGCTGTCCGACAGCATTGGCGTGCCGCCCGGCTCCACCGCCCAGTGCGTGGACGTGCTGCAGAAGCTTTACAAAACCTACATGGACACCGATGCGTCGCTGGTCGAGATCAATCCGATGATTCTTGAAGGCAATGGAAACATCAAGGCGCTGGACGCCAAATTCAACTTTGACGCCAACGCGTTGTTCCGCCATCCCGAAATCGTCGCTTACCGCGACTTGGACGAAGAAGACCCGGCCGAAGTGGAGGCCAGCAAGTTTGACCTGGCCTACATCAGCCTGGACGGCAACATTGGCTGCCTGGTCAACGGCGCCGGCCTGGCGATGGCGACTATGGACACCATCAAGCTGTTTGGCGCAGAGCCTGCCAATTTTCTGGACGTGGGCGGTGGTGCCACGCCAGAGAAGGTAACGGAGGCCTTCAAAATCATGCTGAAAAATAAAAAGGTCAAGGCCATTCTGGTCAACATCTTTGGCGGCATCATGAAGTGCGACACCATTGCCACCGGTGTGATTGCCGCCTGCCGGGCGACCAACCTCAGCGTGCCGCTGGTGGTACGCATGAAGGGCACCAACGAAGGGCTGGGCAAGAAAATGCTGGCCGAGTCGGGCTTGCCTATCATCAGCGCCGACACCATGGCAGAAGCGGCCCAAAAAGTGGTTGCCGCCGTCAAAGCCAGCGCCTGAGCCTCAGCCGCCAGAACTTGAGCTGATTAAGGAACAACCATGTCAATCCTCATCAATAAAGACACCAAAGTCATCACGCAGGGCATTACCGGAAAAACCGGCCAGTTCCACACCGAGAAGTGCCAGGAATACGCCAACGGCAAAAACTGCTTTGTGGCGGGTGTCAACCCCAAAAAGGCGGGCGAGTCCGTTTTTGGCATCCCGATTTACGCTTCGGTCAAGGAAGCGGCAAGCCAGACCGGCGCGACGGTGTCCGTCATCTACGTGCCGCCTGCCGGTGCCGCCGCCGCGATTTGGGAAGCCGTGGAGGCCGACCTGGACCTGGCGATCTGCATCACCGAAGGCATTCCTGTTCGCGACATGCTGGAAGTGCGCAACAAAATGCGCGCCAAAGAAGCCGCTGGTGGCAAGAAGACGCTGCTGTTGGGCCCCAACTGCCCCGGGCTGATCACGCCCAATGAAATCAAGATCGGCATCATGCCCGGCCACATCCACCGAAAGGGCCGCATTGGCGTGGTCAGCCGCTCCGGTACGCTGACCTATGAGGCGGTGGGGCAGTTGACAGAGATCGGCCTGGGCCAATCAAGCGCGGTCGGCATCGGCGGCGACCCCATCAATGGCCTCAAGCACATCGACATCATGCGGCTTTTCAATGACGACCCCGAGACTGACGCCGTCATCATGATTGGCGAAATTGGCGGCCCCGATGAAGCCGACGCCGCCCGCTGGTGCAAAGCCAACATGAAAAAGCCCATCGTGGGCTTCATTGCCGGGGTCACCGCACCCGCTGGCAAGCGCATGGGCCATGCAGGCGCCCTGATTTCCGGCGGGGCGGACACGGCCGACGCAAAACTGGCCGTGATGGAAGAATGCGGCTTCAAGGTTACCCGCAACCCGTCGGAGATGGCCAAGTTGCTGAAGGCGCTGCTGTAAGCAGAATTACCAATTCCGCACGGCCTTGAGGTCGGTAGACTGTGGGCATGCTTAAAGGTGCCTGAGCCCTCGCGGGCCAAGCGCGTTTTGAGGCGACTATCGAATTTCAAGCACCGGAGACCCCACCATGGATATTCTGCAACAGTTTCAAGGGACCGAATTCTGGATCGGCCTGCTGAAAATCATCTGGATCAACATCATCCTGTCCGGCGACAACGCAGTGGTGATTGCCTTGGCGGCGCGCTCCTTGCCCCCCGAGCAGCAGAGAAAAGCGATTTTCTGGGGCACGGCGGCTGCGGTGATTTTGCGCATCGCCTTGACGGTGGTTGCGGTCAAGCTGCTGGCGCTGCCGTACCTGCAAATCGTCGGGGGCCTGCTTTTGCTGTGGATTGGCGTGCAGCTTCTCGGTGACGAGGATGGCGGCGAAGGCGAAGAAAAACAGCATGGCAGCCTGGGCTCGGCCATTCGCACCATATTGATCGCCGATCTGGTGATGAGCCTGGACAACGTGATCGGCGTGGCCGCCGCCGCCAACGGCAATGTCACGCTCCTCGTCATTGGGCTTGCGATTGCCATACCGATCGTGATTTTTGGCAGCACGCTCATGATCAAGTTGATGGAGCGCTTCCCGATCATCGTGACGCTGGGTGCCGCATTGATCGGCTGGGTTGGCGGCGAAACGATTGCCAGCGACGTCATATTCAAGGACTTCAGCGCCGCGAACCCGTGGTTGCACTACGCTGCGGCAGCGGCAGGCGCGGTGTTCGTTGTCGTGGTTGGCAAAGTCGTTGCGGGCCGCAAACACGCGCAAGGCGCAGCGGCCTGAGTGTTTCAAGGGGCGTCCACAGAGCGCTCCGGCCTATTCGCAAAAAAACGACAAGACAGCGTGAACAAGTTGCTTGTCGGCTCTTACGGTGTCTGCTAACGTCAACGGCTTACGGGTGACCCCAAGACGCAATTGCGTTTCAGGGTGATGTTTGCTGGCCAAAACAGGTCGGCGATTTCGGTTTGGGCAGGACGTGGCGAATTATTCATCTTCCGGGCAAGCACAGTTCTGGCGTACCGATTGGTTCGCTGGTTTCCTGGTTGTCGCCGCCGTTTTCGTGCTGCACAAGTCCACGAACGTCATTGATTCACTTGAGCGGCGCTTCTACGACTTTGCCAGCACCAGTTCATCGCGGCAGCCTTCCGATCGCATTGCCGTGATTGCCATTGACGATCAAAGCATTGGCAACATCGGACGCTGGCCCTGGTCACGCGATGTGCATGCCAAGTTGATTGACCAGCTGGCTGCGGCCAAGGCCAAGACGATTGTCCATACCGCTTTCTTTTTCGAGCCTCAGGTTGATCGGGGCCTGGGGTACATCCGCAAAATGAAAGACCTGCTGGCCAGCCCGGCAACCATTTTGTCGGCAGACACTTCCACCGGGCAGGCCAGCATCAATGAGCAGCTCGCCAAAGTCATCAGCGAGGCCGAAGTCGCGCTTGACACGGACGCAATTCTCGCCAGCAGCATCAAAAATGCTGGCAACGTGCTTTTGCCCTCGGTGTTCACGCTGGGCGTTCCGCAAGGCAAGCCTGATGCGCCGCTGCCAGCCTATGCACTGAAAAGTGCGCTGGACGAATCCGTGGGGTATTCTGTGCCTGCCAGCAGGGGGCAGCAGCCGATTGAGTCGCTTGGCAGTGCCGCAGCCGGAATCGCCCACCTCAATCAATTTCAGGATGTCGACGGTGCCATTAGGCAGGAGCCGCTGTTGGTGAACTATTACGGCAAGGCGGTGCCTTCATTGGCGCTGCTTGCCGCAGTCAAAAGCCTCAATTTGCTCCCGTCGGACATCAAGCTGAATTCCGGCGAATCCATACAAATCGGGAAACTTCGCGTCAAAACCGATGATCGGGCACTCATGCTTCCCCAGTTTTACAAGGCGCGCGACGGCAAACCTGCGTTTGCGGTGGACTCTTTCTACGACGTTTTGAACGGAAAAATTCCCGCTTCCAAATACGCTGGCAAGATCGTGATCATCGGGGCGACTGCCGCCGGTGTGGCAACTCTGTTCTCTGTACCTGGCAACCCGGGTTTGTCGCCTGCGGAAACCATTGCGCACATCACTTCAAGCATTCTCAGCGAGCATTTCATCGTGCAGCCGGGCTGGGCCGACATGGCCAGCATTGCGGCATTTTTGCTGGTGGCCGCCTATGTGATTGCAGCGCTGCCGCGGCTTTCTGCCGGTGGGGCTGCCGTCGTAACCCTGGCAATTCTCATGGTCCTCCTGGGCACCGAATTCGGTTTGCTGTCAGGGTCATCCGTCTGGCTTCCGCTGGTATTGCCGGCTGCGGTTCTGGTGCTTGGGCACCTGGCGCTAACCACCAAAGGTTTCCTGACTGTCGAGGCGGGCAAGATCAAGTCAGACGAAAAATCGGCGGAGAACAGCCGGATGTTGGGGCTTGCGCAGCAAGGCCAGGGCCAGCTTGACGTGGCTTTTGACCACTTTCGCCAGGTGCCGATGAATGAGGCGGTAATGGGCAACCTGTACAGCCTGGCGCTCGATTTTGAGCGCAAGCGGCAGTTCAACAAGGCGGAAGCCGTCTACCAGCACATGGCGGCCTTCAATGCAGACTACAAAGACATCAAGACCAAGCTCAGCCGCGTCAAAAACCTGTCAGAAACGGTCATGCTGGGCGGTGGCGGCGCACACCCGGGTGGCACTAAGCTGCTGGCAGATGGAGCCGTTGAAAAGCCCATGCTGGGACGCTACCAGATTGAGAAAGAACTTGGCAAAGGCGCCATGGGCGTGGTGTACCTTGGCAAGGATCCCAAAATCGGGCGCGTTGTTGCGATCAAAACCATGGCCCTGAGCGAGGAGTTTGACGGTGATGAACTGGTTGACGCCCGCGAGCGGTTTTTCCGCGAGGCGGAAACTGCGGGGCGGTTGCAACACCAGAACATCGTCACGATATTCGATGCCGGTGAGGAGCATGACCTCGCATTCATCGCCATGGAGTTCCTCAAGGGCAAAGATTTGATGGATTTCTGTAAACAGGGAGCGCTGCTTCCTGTTGACAAGGTCCTGTCCATCGTGATGCGGGTGGCTGAGGCGCTTGCCTATGCACACCGGCAAAATGTGGTGCACCGCGACATCAAGCCTGCCAACATCATGTACGCCATGGACACGGACACCGTGAAAGTGACTGATTTTGGCATTGCACGCATCACCGATTCAAGCAAGACCAAAACGGGTCTGGTGCTGGGGACACCCAGTTTCATGTCGCCAGAGCAACTGGCCGGCAAGAAGGTGGATGGTCGCTCTGACCTGTATTCGCTTGGCGTGATGCTGTTCCAGATGCTGGCAGGAGTTTTGCCGTTTCGCGGTGAGTCCATGGCCGAGCTGATGTACAAAATTGCCAGCGAAGAGGCCATTGACATTCGCATCATCCGAAAGGAGTTGCCAGTCAGCCTGTCCAACGTGGTCGCGCTGTCGCTCAGCAAACGCCCCGAAACCCGCTACCAGAACGGAGACCAGTTTGCTGCGGATTTGCGGGACATCCTGTCAGGCCTTTCCCGAAGTGTCAACGCCGGGCAGCCGGTTCAAGCGGTGACCGCGTCGACGTCGGCAAATTCAATCCAGTTTGATAAAACCACCTTGCAACCTGCCCCAGCGGCAATCAAGCCTGGCACACGTTTGACCAGCACCGATATCGAGATATAGTCAAAACCTGCAATGAATTACACGATTGTCTCGAAAACCGATCCGGGCCGCGCCAGGGAAAATAACGAAGATTCGGTAGCCTTTGATGCGGCTACCCAGCTGGGCGTGTTGGCGGATGGCATGGGCGGCTACAACGCGGGCGAAGTGGCCAGTGGCATGGCCACGGCGTTCATCAAGTCGGAAATGGCTCGCTGGCTGTCAGAGGCGGGTAAACAAGCCAATACGAGGGAAATCAGGCGGGCGCTGGAGATTTGTGTGGACAATGCCAACCGGTCTGTTTTCAACGCAGCCATCTCCAACGCCCAGTACTCCGGCATGGGGACGACGCTGGTGGTTGCGGTATTCCAGGACGCAAAAGTCCTGTTGGGCCATATTGGGGATTCGCGCTGCTACCGGTTTCGAGGTGGCGAATTGACACAGATTACAAAGGACCATTCGCTGCTTCAGGAGCAAATTGACGCGGGTCTCCTGACGCCCGAGCAGGCAGCAACGTCATCCCACAAGAATCTTGTAACCCGCGCGCTTGGCGTTGAAGATGCGGTGCTGCTGGAGCTCAATGAACTTGTCGTGGAAGCGGGCGATTTGTACCTGATGTGTTCAGATGGCCTGTCCGATATGGCAAACGACGCTGAAATCGCGACCGTTCTTGAAAGCCAGATGCCCATGACGCAAAAGGCAGAGCAGCTGATTTCCCTTGCAAATGGGCATGGCGGTCGGGATAACATCTCGGTTTTGCTGATTCAGGCAGGTGCAGCAGACAAAAGGCGCGGTTTAATCTCCCGATTGCTGAGAAAATAAGGTTCCCATGAATTTTCCAATTACAAATTTCACGAACAGGAGCCGGTCATGCCAAAAATGATCGTATCGATTGACGGTGTTGTCATCAAGGAAGTCCAACTGACCAAGGACCGTACTACCTTGGGAAGACGCCCCTATAACGACATCGTGATAGACAATCTCGCAGTCAGCGGCGAGCATGCCGTGCTGCAGATGGCTGGCAACGTTGTGCACCTTGAGGATTTGAACAGCACCAACGGCACCTACGTGAATGGCAAGGCAGCCAAGAAGCAATTGCTGCAAAACGGGGACGTGGTTGAAGTTGGCAAGTACAAGATCAAGTATGTCAACGAAGTTGTCGAGCAGGGCTATGAGAAAACAATGATGTTCAGGCCAGAAGCTGCGGCGGCCATGGCGCCGCCCGCACCTCCGGCTTCGACTTATTTGGCAGGTGGAAACCCTGAGTCGGGTGGCCTTGGCGGTTTCCATGCTGCCATCAAGGTCCTGTCTGGCGCTGCGTCGGGTCGCGAAGTGCCGTTGACCAAAGTCGTCACGACCGTGGGAAAGCCCGGTGTTGCCGTGGCTGCGATTACCCGGCGCAACCACGGGTTCATGGTCCACCATGTCGAAGGAGCCGGTAACCCGACGCTCAATGGCGCACCCATTGGCGTAGAGCCTGTTTCACTCAAGAACGGTGACCTCATTGAGCTGGCGGGCACACAAATGCAATTCGTCCAGACCTGAGCGGCCTGCTGGGATAGCCCGCCGGGCGGCTCGACAAGGTATTTGCGTTGCCGGGATTTCATGCAATCTATCCTGAAGCACTGGCCCCGCATCGCTGTTACGCTGATTCCGCTTTTGCTGGCACTGCTGCATGCAGTCGCCATTGCGCCCATTGGCGTGCTGCTGCAGCTTGATGACATCGGTTATGACGCGCGTTTGCGGGCGACCATGCCAAAAACGCTGGATGAACGGATTGCCATCGTCGATATTGATGAAAAAAGTCTGGCCGAGTTGGGCCGTTGGCCCTGGGGGCGCAACAAGTTGGGCGCACTCACAGATGAGCTGTTCGGGCGGCAGAAAATTGCGCTGCTTGGGTTTGACATTGTTTTTGCCGAGGTCGACGAGAGTTCCGGCTTGACGCGACTCAATGAGCTGGCTCGAAATGAGCTGCGGGACCAGGCGGGTTTTGTTGAGAAGCTCCAGCAATTGCGGGGTTTGCTCGACTACGACGCTGCGTTTGCAAAATCCCTGGAAAATCGGCCAGTGGTTCTTGGCTATTACCTTACCAGTGACCGTGATGGCCATTCCTCAGGTGCTTTGCCCACGCCTGTCATGTCCACGGGCGCATTGCAAGGGCGGTCCGCCCGGTTCACCTCATGGAACGGTTTTGGGTCGAATATTGAGCAGATTGCCAAGGCTGCACCGATGGCCGGGTTTTTCAACTCCATCCCGGAAACCGACGGCGTGGTGCGCTCCTTGCCCCTGATTGGCGAATACAAAGGCCAGTATTACGAGTCCATGGCCCTGGCCATGTTTCGGGTGCTCACGGGCCAACCCACGGTGGAGCCCG
>JAYVNK010000337.1:0-3947 GCA_043758475.1 Comamonadaceae bacterium
TTTAACCCGAGCCATGGCGCTGGCCAGGACATGTTTAATGCGCTGACGCGCCAGGTGATGAAGCTGGACGCCGGTTACCAGCAGTGAGCCCCTACCCGGCACATACCGGCCCACACCGGGCGTCGGGCGTTAACACCAACTTCAATTCGTCTGTGGTTGCTGGTAAGCGCCTGCACCACACTTTCACTTCAACATCAGGAGCCGTTTTAATGTCCATATCCACGTCAATTTCCCGTCGCCAGCTCATTCAATCTGCCGGTGCGGCGACGCTGCTCGCCAGCATCGGTCAGCAGGCATGGGCGCAAGCGCTTGACACCATCAAAGTGGTTGCTGGCTTCGCGCCTGGCGGCACGGCCGACATCGTGTCGCGCCGCGTGGCTGACAAGCTGCATCCCGGCTATGCCAAAAGCGCAGTGGTCGAAAACAAGACCGGTGCCGGCGGCCAGATCGCCGTGCAGTATGTGAAGGACACCAAACCCGACGGTGCCACCATGCTGCTCACGCCGATGTCCATGCTGGGCATTTACCCGCACACCTATAAAAAACTGCCTTACGACCCGGTGGCTGACTTGACGCCGGTGTCGGCTGCAGCGGTGTTTGACTACGGTTTTGCCGTCGGCCCCATGGTTCCGGTCAGCGTCAAAACCGTGCCTGACTTTCTCGCCTGGTGCAGGGCCAACCCGACCCAGGCCAACTTCGGTTCGCCGGCGGCCGGCTCGTCGCCCCACTTCATAGGTTCGTTGCTGGGCCGCGCCGCCAATGTGGATTTGCGGCATGTGGCTTTCCGCGGTACGCAGCCCGCGGTGCTCGACATGATTGGCGGGCAGATCGCCGCGGTCTGCGGGCCTACCGGCGAATTCACGCAGAACGTGGCCGCCGGCAAATGCCGCCTGCTGGCCACCAGCGGCGCCAGACGCAACAAGTTCACGCCGGGCACGCCAACGCTGATCGAGCAGGGCTTTAAAGACATGGCTTTCAGCGAATGGTTTGGCTTCTTCCTGCCTGCCAGGGCGCCGCAGGATGTGGTGCAGCGGCTCCACGCCGCCATCCGCGCTGCGCTGGCATCGCCGGACGTGATAGAGGGCCTGGCGGTGTCGCAGCTTGAAGTGCTGCCGACCTCGCCGGCCCAGCTGGCCGCCATGCTCAAGGCCGACACCGACTTGTGGGGCCCGCTGGTCAAGGCAGTTGGCTTCACGCCTGAAGGCTAGGACAACGCTATTAAATCAGGAGCTAAAAGCGTCCATTTTTACGGAGGCTTGCAGCACTTTTTACTCCTAAATCTGCATTTCCGCAGTCTGAATGATCCCATGAAGGCATGTATTTATGGCGCAGGTGCCATTGGCGGCTGGATAGGCAGCCGGCTTGCCCGCTCGGGCTGTGATGTCAGCGTGGTGGCGCGCCGCGCAACGCTGGCGGCCCTGCAACAGCACGGCCTGCGGCTTAACCAGAACGGGCAAATAAACGCGGTGCCGGTCACTTGCAGTGACACACCGGCGGTGCTTGGCGTGCAGGACCTTGTGGTGCTGGCCGTGAAGGCGCCATCGCTGCCCGAGGTCGTCCGCAACATCGCGCCGCTGCTCGGTCCTGAGACCGTCGTGATGACCGCGATGAACGGCGTGCCCTGGTGGTTTTTGCAGGGCTTTGGCGGCCCCCTGGCGAACCGCCAGCTCAAATCCATCGACCCCCAGGGCGAGCTGGCCGCAGCGGTGCCTGCAAAGCACATCATCGGCTGCGTGGTGCATGCCAGCTGTTCGCTCGATGCGCCCGGCCTGGTCCATCACCACTTTGGCAACAAACTGATCATTGGCGAGCCGTCGGGTGGCAGCACGCCACGGATCACGCACTTGGCAGCACTCCTTGAGAAAGCCGGCTTCGAGGCCCCGTTGTCCAGCCAGATCCAGACCGACATCTGGTACAAGCTTTGGGGCAATATGACCGTCAACCCGATCAGCGCCATGACGGGTGCCACGACCGACCTCATCTTGGCCGACGACCTGGTGCGCGGCTTTATATCGAAGGTGATGCTGGAGGCCAAAGAAATCGGCGCGCGCATGGGCATCGTCATTGACCAGCAGCCGGAAGACCGCCACGCCGTCACGCGCAAGCTCGGGGCCTTCAAGACCTCGATGCTGCAGGACGTCGAAGCCGGCCGGGCGGTGGAGCTCGATGCGCTGGTATCGGCCGTCCGGGAGCTTGGCGAGTTGACCCAAACCGCCACGCCCTGCACCGACGCCCTGCTCGGCCTGAGCCGCCTGCATGCCCGCGTGCACGGCTTGTACTGATGGCCAAGCGCGCCCTGAGCGGCACCGCGTTCGCCACCCTGCTGCTGATCGCGCTGATGATGGGTGCCAACCACGTAGCGGCTCGCATCGCTTTCAACAGCGGCGTCGACGTGGCTACCGCTGTCGCCTTTCGCAGCGTAGTGACGGCCATCGTTGTCTCTAGCCTGGTTTTTTTGCAGAATGCGCCACGCAGCTTCACAGCACGCAACAAACGCGCGTTGCCGGCCATCGGCGTGCTGATTGGCGTACAAAGCCTGTGCCTATACTCTGCCGTCGCGCGCCTGCCGGTGGTGCTGGCGCTGCTGGCTTTCAACACCTACCCGCTGTGGACGGCGTTGTGGGACCGCCTGCTTTACAAACACAAGCCCGAGCGCGCCATGCTGTTGGCCATGCCTTTCATATTGGTCGGCCTGGGGCTGGCGCTGGATGTCCTCGGTGCGGCGTCCGGGCTGGGCGCGGCTGACCAGTGGTCCCGCATAGGCGCAGGCGTAGCCTTTGCACTGGCCGCCGCCGCGTCTTTTGGTCTGGCGCTAGTGTGCACGCAGCACGCGGCTGGCGACGTAGACGGCCGTGTGCGCACCGCCAGCACCATGGTCATAACCGGCATGATTGCACTTGCCGCGGTGACAGCACAGGGCGGCTTTCAGTTGCCGCAATCCAGCGCCGGCTGGGGCGGCCTGCTGACGCTGACTTTTTTATACGGCACCGCCTTCACCATCATGTTTACCGTGCTGCCCAAACTCGGCGTAGCCGGCAACTCAGCCATCATGAATGTCGAACCAGTGTTTGCGCTGGTGCTCGCCTGGCTGATCCTCGGCCAATCGATTGCGCCGATACAGGTGGTCGGCGCGCTGGTGGTGGTGGCGACGGTTATGGCGCTGGGGTTGAGGAAGCGCTAGACCGGCCGGGCAAAGTTAACCGCGACCATGATCGGACAGTGCAAGCGCGGCGTGTTTTATGACACTCTCGCGTTTTTTAAAAAGAAAATTCAGTCTCCTACCACCGCCTGCACCCGCTGCGCCAGCGCACACATCAACTCATACCCCACCGTGCCTGCAGCCTGGGCAACCTCGTCAATCGAAAGCAGCTCGCCTGCCGACGACCGGCCCCACAACGTTACCTCGCTGCCCATGCCGGCGGCCGGCACTGCCGTCAGGTCTACGGTGATCATGTCCATGCTGACGCGCCCTACCATACCGGTGCGCACGCCGTTGACAAGGACCGGTGTACCGGTAGTGCAGTGGCGTGGGTAGCCGTCGGCATAGCCGCAAGCGACCACGCCGATGCGCAGCGGGCCGTCTGCCGTAAAGAGGGAGCCGTAACCCACCGTATCCCCTGCCTTCAGGTTTTGCACCCCGATTATTTTTGAGGCGAGCGTCATCGCCGGCTGCAAACCCCAGTCGGTGGCGCTTTTTTCTGGAAAATCCGGGGCGCTGCCATACACCGCGATACCGGGCCGTATCCAGTCAGAACGCGTAGCCAGTTCTTGCGCGTGCCGCAACACACCGCCACTGTTGCTGAGCGAACGTTCACCAGGCAGGTCACGCGTGACAGCTTCAAAGACCGCCAGTTGCGCGGCTACCCCCTTGGCACCATCAGCATCAGAGAAATGCGTCATCAGCGAAATCTCTTCGACCTGCGGCAAGGCATTTAGTCGTGTCCACG
>JAYVNK010000338.1:0-12016 GCA_043758475.1 Comamonadaceae bacterium
TCGCTGTAGGCGGGTGCCATCAGCCACGATGGATCAAAACTGTCGGATGAGTCATCGGATTTTGGCTTGGCGCTGGCGCTGTCATTTTCGATGAATGAAGCGCACAGCTCGTAAGGCGAGATGCCGTTGGCCAGGCTGGCAGCAATGAATCCGCCTGCTGACACGCCAACATAGTGGTCAAGCCGGGTGAAATCAACGCCAGTCAATGACTCATCCAGCGCACAAAGGGCGCCAATTTCATAAATGGCCCCCAATGGCCCGCCGCCAGCCAGCGCCAGCGCAATTTTTGCAGTGCCAAGTGGGTTGCGTTTCATGGTGCAAAGTGTAGAGGGGCAGGGGATAAAAAAATGCTGCAACGCAGCATCCGGGCGCTTGGGTGGACTCTTAGGTTAGCGCCGTAATTTGGAAGTTGCCAGGCGGCCTTCAATTGCGCGATGGACCCCATGCGCGCAACGTGTGTGGCCCCACCGGGGTCTGTCCGGACCTGCGTGGATATCAGGCGCTCCTGCGGGCTGGCGAGCGCTTGGCGGCTGGTTTTTTTACGACGGGCGAGGCGGCTTTGGCGGTTGCTTTGCGGGCCACTGGCTTGGCTGCAGCCGGTGCTTTTGCAGACAGGTTTTGCACGCTCTTGTTCAACTCGTCGATGCGCGCAATCAGGGCGTTTACGTCCTTGGCAGAGGGCACGCCCAGTTTGTTCAGGGCCTTGGCAACACGGTCTTCAAAAATGTTTTCCAGCTTGTCCCACTGGCCAGACGCTTTGGAAGAGAGGTCGCCCGCCATGGCTGACATGCGGTTGGTGGCCTCCGAGATTTTTTCTTCTGCGGCGGCCTGCGTCTTGCGCTGGATGCTGGTGCCTTCTTTTACCAGGGACTCAAAGGCTTTGGTGCCTTCGGCCTGGGCCTTGGCAAAGGCGCCCAGACCCGCCTGCCAGATCTGCGCAGCGGAGTCCTTGACTGCGCCGGGCAACTGCATGCCGGGGATGGCAGATTTTTTTTCGGCACCGGATTTTTGCATTTTCTTGACCATACGTGTCTCCTGAAGTTTGGTTTGTTGGCGTGATTACTGGGACGTGATTGCTGGGACATTGCATTTGCACTTTACGCGCCAGGTGGCGTGGCGTGTAGGGGCACCGTTCTAAAAACAGACGCCAGCCCGGCGGCCAAACCAGCCGCAAGACGGTAGCGCGGGTTTCTTCTATATCGACGAAGCCTGCGCTTTAGGCAAAAATCCGGGACTAATCTGGCAGCAATCAAGCTTAACTGGGAGTCACTCATGCAGTATTTCGTCACCGGCGCAACCGGCTTCATTGGCAAGCGCCTCGTCAAGAAACTGCTTGACCGCAAAGGCTCGGTGGTTCATTTCCTGATTCGCAAGGAAAGTGAAGGCAAGGTGGCGGGGCTCAGAGAGTTCTGGGGTGCCAGCGCCGCACGCGTGGTTCCGGTTTTTGGCGATTTGACCGAAAAAAAACTCGGCGTGTCGGCCGACAACATCAAGGCGCTCAAAGGGCAAATCGACCTTTTCTACCACCTGGCTGCCGTATACGACTTGGGCGCGTCTGAAGAAAGCCAGATCGCCGTCAACATTGATGGCACGCGCAACATGGTCGAGTTTGCGAAGGCGATTGACGTAGGCCAGTTGCATCACGTGAGCTCCATCGCCGCAGCGGGCCTGTACGAGGGCGTGTTCCGCGAGGACATGTTTGACGAAGCTGAGAACTACGAGCACCCGTATTTCATGACCAAGCACGAGAGCGAAAAAATCGTGCGCAAGGAGTTCAAAGGTGCCTGGACGGTCTACCGCCCCGCCATGGTGGTGGGGGACAGCACCACGGGCGAGATGGACAAGATCGACGGCCCGTATTACCTCTTCAAGCTGATCCAGCGCATGCGCCAAATCCTGCCGCCGTGGATGCCGTCGGTGGGGCTGGAGGGCGGTCGCCTGAACATCGTGCCAGTTGATTTTGTGGTTAACGCGCTGGACTTCATCAGCCACGGCAAAGCGGCGACCAAGGGCAAATGCTTCCACCTGGTGGACCCCGAGGGCTACCGGGTCGGCGACGTGCTGGACATCTTCACCAAGGCTGCACATGCGCCCAAGATGAACCTGTTTGTCAACGCCGCGCTCTTGGGCTTCATTCCCAAAAGCGTGAAGAAGGGCTTGATGGCCCTTGCGCCCGTGCGCCGCGTCTACAAAGCCATCATGAAAGACATCGGCATCCCCGAAGACATGATGGCCTTCATCAACTACCCAACGCGCTTTGACTGCCGCGAGACGCTGGCCGCGCTCAAAGGCAGCGACATCGCCGTGCCCAACCTGCACGAATACGCCTGGCGCCTGTGGGACTATTGGGAGCGCCATCTCGACCCGGCGCTCTTTATTGACCGCAGCCTGAAAGGCACCGTGGGCGGCAAGGTGGTGCTGATCACCGGTGGCTCGTCGGGCATTGGCCTGTCTGCCGCCTGTCGCTTTGCTGAGGCGGGTGCCATCACCGTCATCTGTGCGCGTGGTGAAGACCAATTGGCCGAAGCCAAAAAAGTCATCGAAGAAGCTGGCGGCAAGGGCGCCAAGGTGTTCACCTATCAGGTGGACATCGTCAACGAAGCCGATTGCGCCGCGTTCGTGAAAAAGATGGAAGACAACCACGGCGGCGTGGACTTCCTTATCAACAACGCAGGCCGCTCGATTCGCCGCGCCATCGAGGCCAGCTACGACCGCTTTCACGATTTCGAGCGCACCATGGCGCTCAACTATTTCGGCGCGCTGCGCATCACCATGGGCCTGCTGCCCGGCATGGTGGCCAAGCGCAAAGGCCACGTGGTGAACATCAGCTCCATCAGCGTGCTGGTCAACGCGCCGCGCTTCGCCGCTTATGTTGCCAGCAAGGCTGCGCTGGACGCCTGGACAAGTTGCGCCGCCAGCGAATACGCCGACCAGGGCGTGACCTTCACCACCATCAACATGCCCCTGGTGCGCACGCCGATGACGGCTCCCACCAAAATCTATGACAGCATGCCACTGTTGATGCCCGAGCAGGCGGCAGCCATGCTGGTGGAAGCCTGCGTCGACAAGCCAGTGCGCATCGCCACCCGCCTGGGCAAAGCCGTCGAGCTGCTGCATGACGTTTCGCCGCGCATCGCGCAAATCATGATGAACACCACCTTCCGCATGTTCCCCGACAGCGCCGCCGCCAAAGGCGAGAAAGGTGCCAAACCTTCGTTGTCGCCCGAAGCGATTGCCATGTCGGAAATGATGCGGGGGATTCATTTCTGACCGGTCTGCTGTTTGCGCCCCGTGCGTAATGGGATAATCCGGGCAAATTGTCAGGCTGCGCGGATTGGTTCGCTGCAGTCGTTTTGTCAGGGCATGCAATGATTTTTGTGACGGGCGGAGCCGGCTTTATCGGCTCAAATTTTGTTCTGGACTGGTTGGCGCAAACGGATGAGCCGGTTCTCAATCTGGACAAGCTCACTTATGCGGGCAACCAGGAAAATCTGGTGTCGCTTCAAGGGGATGCGCGCCATGTCTTTGTTCAGGGAGACATTGGAGACTTCGCCCTGGTTGAACGCCTGCTGGCCCAGCATCGGCCGCGCGCCATCCTCAATTTTGCCGCTGAATCGCACGTGGACCGCTCGATTCATGGGCCGGAAGACTTTATCCAGACGAATATTATGGGCACATTCCGCCTGCTTGAGGCGGTGCGGGCGTACTGGGGCGGATTGACGGGTGAGCCAAAGCAGGGTTTTCGTTTTCTTCATGTGTCAACGGACGAGGTTTATGGCTCCCTGGCCAAGGAAGATCCCGCTTTCTGTGAGGGCAACCGGTACGAGCCCAACAGCCCTTACTCTGCCAGCAAAGCCGCCAGCGACCACCTGGTTCGCGCCTACCACCACACCTATGGCCTGCCGGTGCTCACCACCAATTGCAGCAACAACTACGGGCCGCTGCACTTTCCTGAAAAGCTGATTCCGCTGATGATTGTCAATGCCTTGGCTGGTAAACCGCTGCCGGTGTATGGCGATGGCATGCAGGTGCGCGACTGGCTGTACGTCAAAGACCATTGCAGTGCCATCCGCCGCGTGCTGGCTGCGGGCCGGGTGGGTGAGGTCTATAACGTGGGTGGCTGGAATGAGATGCCCAACATCGACATTGTCAACACCCTGTGCGCATTGCTTGACGAGATGCGGCCAAAATCGGGTGGCGAGAGCTACCGCGCGCAAATTGCCTACGTGACAGACCGCCCGGGCCATGACCGCCGTTATGCCATTGACGCCAGCAAAATCGAACGCGAACTGGGCTGGAAGCCGTCGGAGACCTTCGAGACGGGCATCCGCAAGACAGTGCAGTGGTATCTGGGCAACGAGGTTTGGGTAGCGCGTGTTCAATCCGGCGCTTACCGCGAGTGGGTCCAGACCAACTACGCCCAGCGCGCGGCCTGAAGGCAAAATCAGGCGATGACAAAAATTTTGCTTTTTGGCAAGGACGGGCAAGTGGGCTGGGAGCTTCAGCGCAGCCTGCTGCCTCTGGGCGAGGTGGTTGCACTTGATTTCGACAGCACCGACTACTGCGGCAACTTCACCAATCTGGCGGGGCTGGCAGACACTCTGCGCGCCATCAAGCCCGATGTGGTCGTCAACGCAGGTGCCCACACGGCCGTCGACAAAGCAGAGAGCGAGCCCGAGCTGGTTCGCACGATCAACGCGCTGGCACCGGGTGCCCTGGCCGCTGCCGCCGCCAGCATCGGTGCCTGGCTGGTGCATTACTCAACCGACTATGTGTTCGATGGCAGTGGCTCAAAACCGTGGGTGGAAACTGATACCCCAGCCCCTTTGAGTGTGTATGGCCGCACCAAACTCGAGGGCGAGCAGCTTATCCAGGCCAGCGGGTGCAAGCACCTCATTTTCAGGACCAGTTGGGTTTATGCCGCACGCGGTGGCAACTTCGCCAAGACCATGGTCAAACTTGCCCAGGAGCGGCATATGCTCAAGGTGGTGGATGACCAGTTTGGCGCTCCCACCGGGGCGGAGTTGCTGGCCGATGTTACGGCCCACGCAATTCGCCACGTGCTGGCCCGGCCAGGGGCAACCGCGTCAGATCTGAACGGCGTTTACCATCTGGTTGCAGGTGGCCATACATCATGGTTTGAGTATGCGAAAGAGGTCGTAGCCCTTGTTCAGAATGAAAAGTATGCTATAAAAATAATAGCAAACACGGTTGAGCCCGTTCCTTCTTCGGTCTACCCCACAGCGGCACAGCGGCCACTGAATTCGCGGTTAAACACGGCCAAGCTGCAAAAGACATTTGGCCTGACACTGCCGCACTGGAAACCAGGCGTGGCCCGCATGCTGACAGAATTCCTTGAAACACAAAAATGACACAACGCAAAGGCATCATCCTGGCCGGTGGCTCCGGCACCCGCTTGCACCCCGCCACCCTGGCAATGAGCAAACAGTTGCTGCCGGTTTACGACAAGCCCATGATTTACTACCCCTTGAGCACGCTGATGCTGGGGGGCATGCGCGATATTTTGATCATCAGCACGCCGCAGGACACGCCCCGTTTTCAGCAACTGCTGGGCGACGGCAGCCAGTGGGGCATCAACCTGCAATACGCCGTGCAGCCCAGCCCGGACGGTCTGGCGCAAGCCTTCATCATCGGCGACAAGTTTGTAGGCAGCAGCACCAGCGCCCTGGTGCTGGGTGACAATATTTTTCACGGTCACGACTTTGCCCCGTTGTTGGCCAACGCCGACGCCAAGGCGGGCGGCGCGACCGTGTTTGCCTATCATGTGCATGACCCGGAGCGCTAGGGCGTCGTTGCCTTTGACGCCAAAGGCCAGGCGAGCAGCATTGAAGAAAAACCCGTCAAGCCAAAAAGCTCTTTTGCCGTGACCGGCCTTTATTTTTATGACAACCAGGTGGTGGACATTGCCAAGGCCATCAAACCCAGCGCCCGTGGCGAGCTTGAGATCACCACGGTGAACCAGGCCTATCTGGAGCTGGGCCAGCTCAATGTGCAGATCATGCAACGGGGCTACGCCTGGCTTGATACCGGCACGCATGACAGCCTGTTGGAGGCCAGCCAGTTCATCGCCACGCTGGAGCGACGCCAGGGCTTGAAGATTGCGTGTGTTGAAGAGATCGCCTGGCGCAATAATTTCATCACCAGCGCGCAACTGGAAAAGCTTGCTGCGCCGTTGGCCAAAAATGGCTATGGGCAATATTTGCAGCGCTTGCTGCTCGAGGGGAAGGCCGCTTGACGCGGTCATTGAACATGAATCGGGCGGTGCGATGAAGGTCACTCCGACGGCCCTGCCCGAAGTGCTCATCATCGAGCCCAAAGTCTTTGGTGACCAGCGTGGCTTTTTCTTTGAAAGCTTCAATCAGAAAGCGTTCAACGACGCCACAGGCCTGGATGCAAAATTCGTCCAGGACAACCACAGCCGCTCCACAAAAGGCGTCCTTCGCGGCCTGCACTACCAGATTCGGCAACCCCAGGGCAAGCTGGTGCGGGTGGTGCGTGGGTCGGTTTTTGACGTCGCGGTTGATATCCGCAAGTCGTCCGCGCATTTTGGGCGCTGGGTTGGAGTAGAGTTATCAGAAGAAAACCATCGCCAGCTCTGGGTACCCCCTGGCTTTGCGCATGGCTTTCTGGTAACCAGCGACACCGCAGATTTTTTATACAAAACGACTGACTACTATGCGCCTGAGTTTGAGCGGTGTCTGGCTTGGAATGATCCGGGTGTTGGGGTGGAGTGGCCATTGGCTGGCAATGGTCCGCAGCTCTCGGGTAAAGACCAGGCGGGACTACAGTTGGAGAGTGTGCAGAAATTTGAGGGCACTGGTTGACGCAGATGCAAACGGCGCGTTTTTAAAGACCATGCCTAAGATGGGATTTTGGCTAACCGCCGTTTCCAAGGAAATGTGGTTGATCGCGGTCCCAGCGAGGAGGGATTGAAGTTCGGTTTTTTTGCGGCTCAAGGCACCTGCGGACGTTTTTTCGGCTTACCTGCATCGAAATTCAAATGACGAAAAAGATTGCGTTAATCACAGGAGTAACCGGTCAGGACGGTGCATACCTTGCCCAATTTCTCCTTAATAAAGACTATGCTGTCTATGGCGCTTACCGTCGCACCAGCTCCGTCAATTTTTGGCGCATGGAAGAGATTGGTATCCAAAACCATCCAAATCTGCATCTGGTCGAATACGACTTGACCGACCTCGGGACAACTATTGCGCTGGTGCAAAAAGTCAAGCCAGATGAAATTTACAACTTGGCGGCGCAAAGTTTTGTCGGAGTGAGTTTCGAGCAACCTAGTACCACGGCGCAGATTACCGGCATCGGTGCTCTGCACCTCCTTGAGGCGATTCGCCTGGTCAATCTCAAGATTCGCTTCTACCAGGCAAGTACATCTGAGATGTTTGGCAAGGTGCAGGCCATCCCGCAAGTGGAGGAAACGCCTTTCTATCCTCGAAGTCCGTATGGTGTGGCCAAGCTTTACGCACACTGGATGACGGTGAACTATCGCGAAAGTTACGGTATTTTCGGCAGCAGCGGCATCCTTTTCAACCATGAAAGCCCATTGCGTGGCCGCGAATTTGTGACGCGCAAGATTACCGACTCGGTTGCCAAGATCAAGATTGGCAAGCTTGATGTCCTTGAGTTGGGGAACCTGGACGCAAAGCGCGACTGGGGCTTTGCCAAAGAGTACGTTGAAGGCATGTGGCGGATGCTTCAAGTCGATGAACCAGACACGTACGTGTTGGCAACCAATCGCACAGAAACCGTACGTGATTTTGTGCGGATCGCATTTGAGAGTGCGGGTATCGGGGTTGACTTCAAGGGGTCGGCGGAAAACGAAATGGCTTTCGACGTTGCGACAGGCAAAACTGTCATGCGGGTCAACTCACGTTTCTATCGCCCAACCGAGGTCGAACAGCTAATAGGCAATCCTGCCAAGGCCAAGGCTAAACTTGGTTGGGAAGCCAAGACATCGCTTGAACAGCTTTGCAAGATGATGGTGGAAGCAGACCTGCGCCGCAACCGGCAGGGGTTTTCGTTTTGAACATCCTGCTAACAGGCAGTGACGGCTTCACTGGCCGGCACTTTGCTGATCTGGCCCAGTCAAACGGGCACCTCGTGATGCAGCTGACCGCTGACCTGACTGACCATGGAGCGGTTCAGCGGCAGGTTTTGGAAATAGCACCAGACACCGTCGTGCATCTGGCCGCGATCAGCTTCGTCGGCCATTCGGATGACAATGCGTTTTACGCTGTTAATGCTGTTGGCACCATGAACTTGCTGGCCGCACTGGTTCACCTTCCGCAAGCTCCACGCCGCGTGCTGTTGGCCAGCAGCGCCAATGTCTATGGAAATTGCGAAGCATCACCCATCGTTGAAACTCAGCCGCCGGCCCCGGTCAATCACTACGCAATGAGCAAGCTTGCCATGGAGCACATGGCGCGCACCTATGCCGACCGCTTGCCATTGATCATCGCGCGGCCGTTTAACTACACCGGGCCGGGGCAGGGGGCCAACTTTGTCATTCCCAAGCTGGTAGATCATTTCGCACGGCGTGCGCCGACTGTTGCCTTGGGCAACCTACAGGTAGAGCGTGAATTCAATGATGTGCAGATGGTCTGCAGCGCTTATCTGCACTTGCTCGATTGCGGTGCACCGGGTGAAACGTACAACATTTGCTCCGGTCGGCCTTATTCGCTTCAACGCGTCATTGATGTGATGACCCGTATTTCGGGCCAGCAGATTGAAGTTGTTGTCAACCCAGCATTTGTGCGCGCCAATGAGGTGCACCGACTGTGTGGCAATCCGAGCAAGCTTCTGACGCTGCTGAAGCAGCATGGCAAGCTGATTGATGACGCTCAACTTGAAGACACATTACGGCGCATGTTGGGTTTGACACTGAACCCCTCCAATCAAAACGTCAGGGCAACCTCATGAAAGCTGTGATTCTTGCGGGTGGTCTGGGCACCCGTATCTCCGAAGAGACCCACCTCAAACCCAAGCCCATGGTTGAGGTCGGGGGCAAACCTATCCTTTGGCACATCATGAAGATGTACTCAGCTCATGGTGTTAGCGAGTTCGTAATTTGCTGCGGTTACAAGGGCTATGTCATCAAAGAGTATTTTGCAAATTACTTTTTGCATATGTCGGACGTGACGTTTGACATGTCAAGCAACCGCATGGAAGTTCACCAAAAGAATGCAGAACCTTGGAAGGTCACTTTGGTCGATACGGGTGATGACACGTTGACCGGTGGCCGACTTAAGCGGGTTGCGGCCCACCTTGAAGGTGAAGAGGCTTTTTGCTTTACTTACGGAGATGGCGTTTCAGATGTTGACATTTCCGCTGAAATTGCTTTTCATAAATCCCATGGAAAGTTAGCCACCATAACGGCTGTTCAACCACCTGGCCGTTATGGCGCATTGCGAATCGCGGGCGGTGTTGTTAGCGGATTTACTGAAAAGCCCCGCGGAGATGGTGGGCTGATCAATGGCGGTTTTTTTGTAATGTCACCGAAATGTATTGACCGGATTACGGGGGATCAGTCCAGTTGGGAGGGGGAACCACTGGCGGCCCTCGCGGCTGACGGTCAACTCGTAGCGTTTGAGCACACTGGGTTTTGGCAGCCAATGGACACTCTGCGAGAAAAGAACATGCTGGAGGAATTGTGGGCCACTGGTCGGGCGCCGTGGAAGGTGTGGTGATGCCTATTCGTGTCGGCTTTTGGTACGGCAAACGCGTTCTGCTGACAGGGCATACAGGTTTCAAAGGTGCCTGGTTGGCGTTGATGCTAAATCGCTTGGGCGCTCAGGTATTTGGAATCTCGTTGCCTCCCGCAGGGCAAACCAACCTCTTCACATTGGCAAAAATAGAGAGCGGTTTGGAAAGCCACTTCTGCGACATTCGCGATGCAGTCGGGACTGCTGCACTGATTCATGCAGCCCGGCCGGAGATAGTCCTTCATCTCGCCGCTCAGTCCTTGGTGCGGGTCAGCTATCAAGAGCCATTATTGACCTTTGAAACCAACGTTCAAGGCACTGCCAATGTGCTGGATGCACTGCGAACCCTGGACTCCATGCGGGTGGCAGTCGTTGTCACAAGCGATAAAGTCTATAAAAACTTGGAGCACTCATATCCCTACCGCGAAACCGATTCGCTTGGCGGTCATGATCCGTACAGCGCCAGCAAAGCGGCAGCGGAAATTGTTGTTGCGAGTTACAGGGATTCCTACCTGACTTTGAAAAATATTGCCGTTGCCACAGCCCGCGCTGGAAACGTCATTGGCGGCGGCGACTGGTCACAGGATCGCCTGATTCCAGACGCGATACGTGCATGGAGCACAAACCAGGTTCTCCAAATTCGTCGTCCCAGCGCGATTCGTCCATGGCAGCACGTGCTTGAACCATTGTCGGCCTACCTGAAGCTTGCCGAACAGCTCTGGCACCAACCGGCGTTGGCCGGTGCCTACAACTTTGGGCCCGAGACGAACGAAGCGGCATCTGTGCGCGACGTCGTTCAACTCGCACAACGCGCTTACGGTAGCGGCGAGGTGGTCTGGGGCGAAGGCCATGCTGGCCCTCACGAGGCAGGCTGGTTGGCGCTCGAAACCGCCAGGGCTCGCGCTTCGCTTGGCATTCAGCCTTGCTGGTCGCTCTTGCAGGGCGTGAACCGAACAGTCATCTGGTATCGTCGGCAAAGCGAAGGCGCAAACGCCCGTGCCCTCTGCGAAGCCGACATCACAGACCATGAGCAGGTCCAAACAGACGGTCTCAGCGTATGAATCGGCTACAGGTTATCAACACCCCGATTTTTGATCTTGTAGTCGTAAAGCGCCATCAAATTGGCGACAGCCGTGGCGGGTTTTCCCGCCTATTCTGTGCCGAGGAATTGCGAGTTGTCGGGTGGAATGCTCCTATCGCACAAATCAACCACACAAACACAAGTAAGCGCGGCACCGTTCGCGGCATGCATTTTCAGCAGCCGCCTCATGCCGAAATGAAGCTCGTGATGTGCTTGCGTGGCATCATTTGGGATGTTGCGGTTGACCTCCGTGCTGGTTCGCCGCACTATCTGCGATGGCATGCCGAGGAACTTTCTGCCGCAAACAATCGCGCCATGCTGATACCGCAGGGCTTCGCCCATGGATTTCAAACCTTGTCTGACGACTGCGAACTCCTTTATCTTCACTCTGCCGCTTACACGCCCCATGCAGAGGCGGGTCTGAACCCCAGGGACGGGACGTTGGCGATATCATGGCCGATTGCCATCAGCGAAGTGTCTAAAAAAGATTCACAACACGCTATGCTTGATCATGCGTTCAAAGGAGTGGTTTTGTGAATTGTCGCCATTGCGCCGACCCCCTGAATCACACGTTCCTCGATCTCGGATATGCGCCACCCTCTAACGCCTATCTCACTCGGGAAGATTTGACCCAACCTGAAAAGTACTACCCCCTGAAAGTGATGGTTTGTGATCAATGCTGGCTGGTTCAAACTGAAGATTACGCGCGGGCTGACGAGCTATTCAGCTCTGAATACGCTTACTTCTCAAGCACATCGACCGGCTGGCTGGCCCACGCTGCAAGGTACGCTGAATTGATGACGCGGCAGTTGCAACTGAATCAAGACAGCCTGGTTATCGAGGTGGCATCGAATGATGGCTACCTTCTGAAGAATTTCGTTGCAGCAGGCATCCCCTGTTTGGGTATCGAGCCCACGGCCAGCACTGCGGCTGCTGCCGAAGCCATTGGCATCCCTGTGATGCGAGAGTTTTTTGGCGAGCGACTTGGCATGCAGTTGGCCGCCTCAGACAAAAAGGCTGACTTGATTGCCGGGAACAATGTCTATGCGCATGTGCCAGACATCAATGACTTTACCCGTGGCCTGAAGGCCGCACTCAAACCCGGCGGCACCATCACGCTGGAATTCCCGCATTTCATGCGATTGGTTGAGAACACACAGTTCGACACGGTTTACCATGAGCACTTTTCTTATTTGTC
>JAYVNK010000339.1:0-3938 GCA_043758475.1 Comamonadaceae bacterium
GAGCCGCCCGACATTGACGTGGATTTTGAGCATGACCGGCGCGAAGAAGTCATCCAGTACATCTACAAAAAATATGGCCGGGATCGCGCGGCCATCGCCGCCACCGTGGTCACCTACCGGCCCCGCAGCGCCATCCGCGACGTGGGCAAGGCGCTGGGCGTGGACGATGCGCTGATCGAGCGTTTTGCCAAAGAGCATTTCTGGTTTGATGGCGAGGGAGCCATGGCAGACCACCTGCTGCGCGCTGGGCTGGACCCGGATGATCCGCACATCGGCCCGCACATCGGTCAATGGCTGGCGTTGACAAAGCAGCTACTGGGCTTCCCGCGCCACCTGAGCCAGCACACGGGCGGCTTTGTGCTCACGCAGGGCAAGCTCACGCGGCTGGTACCGGTGGAAAACGCGGCGATGGTGGGCAGCCCCGAAGCGTGGGGCGAGGGGCTCCATGCGCAGCATGGGGATCGACCAGCGCAGGGGATCACCAGCAAGGGCGAGGCAGCTTCTGAATCCATACCGGGTGCGCTGCCCGTGCTGCGCTCCATCATCCAGTGGGACAAGGACGACCTGGACGCCATGGGCCTGCTCAAGGTCGATGTGCTGGCCCTGGGCATGCTCAGCGCCATCCGCCGCTGCCTCGACCTGGTGGGCCAACAGCGTGGCACGCCCCTGCGCATGCAGGACATTCCGCTGGGTGACGAAGCCACCTACGACATGATCTGCGCGGCCGACACCGTGGGCGTGTTCCAGATTGAAAGCCGCGCGCAGATGAGCATGCTGCCGCGCCTCAAACCCCGCACGTTTTACGATTTGGTGGTGGAGGTGGCCATCGTGCGCCCCGGCCCGATCCAGGGCGGCATGGTGCACCCGTACCTGCACGCCCGCCAGAACCCCGGCAACGTGAAGTACCCCAGCAAGGCGCTGCAGCAGGCGCTGGGGCGCACCCTGGGCATCCCGATTTTTCAGGAGCAGGTGATGCAGATCGCTATTCTGGCGGCTGACTTTTCACCGGGCGAAGCCGATGAGCTGCGCCGCTCCATGGCCGCCTGGAAGCGCTCAGGCGGCGTGCACAAGTTCCATGACCGGCTGGTGAACCAGATGGTCAAAAACGGCTACGAGCCTGAGTTTGCCGAGAGCATCTTCAAGCAGATACTGGGCTTTGGCGAATACGGTTTCCCCGAGAGCCACGCCGCCAGTTTTGCGCTGCTGGCCTATGTGAGCAGCTGGCTCAAATGCCATCACCCCGCCAGCTTTCTGGCCGCGCTGCTCAACTCCCAGCCCATGGGCTTTTACCCGCCCGCGCAACTGGTCTACGACGCCAAACGCCACGGCGTGGAAGTGCGCGCTGTGGATGTGACGGTGAGCGCGTGGGATTGCACGCTGGAGCCATGGGACGCAGAGCAATTGGGGTCAGATCCCGATTCAGGACAACCATTGCCCCGGAGCGCGCAGCCTCCATCGAAATCGGGCTCTGACCCCAATTGCGGACCCACGCGTGGACCTGCCCCCAATTTCCCTGCCCCCCACTGCGGACGCCTCCAAACAGCAGTTCGTTTAGGCCTATGCCTCATCTCAGGCCTGCCCCAACCCGCCGCCAACCGCATCACAGCAGCCCGCGCCGAAGCCCCCTTCACCAGCACAGAAGACCTTGCCCTGCGCGCCGCCCTCGACGCAGGCGACCTCAAAGCCCTGGCCGCAGCCGATGCGTTGGCCACCCTGTCGGGCCACCGCCGCCAGCAGGTGTGGGACGCCTCGGCCCTGAAACCTGCGCCGCCGCTGCTCAAAGGCGTACCGGTGCAGGAAGACCTGCTGCAACTGCCCGCCGCTGGCGAAGGCGAAGAAGTGGTCTTCGATTACGCCGCAACAGGACTCACATTACGCCGACACCCCTTGTCCCTATTGCGTAATCAGCTATCAAAAATGAAAATAATGACAGCCGCCCAGATGCATGACCTGCCCAGCGGCCGGCTGGTGCGCGCCTGTGGCATCGTCACCGCGCGACAGCAGCCGCCCACCGCCAAGGGTGTTGTCTTCATCACGTTGGAGGACGAAACCGGCAGCGTCAACGTGATTGTGTGGAAGAGCGTGCGCGAGAAGCAGCGCCCCCAAGTCTTGAAATCACGCCTGCTGGCGGTGTATGGGGTGTGGCAGAGAAACGAGGAAGAGGCAGGCGGTTCAAGCGGCGCAAGCCTCTCAAGCGCGCCGAACAACGCGAGCGGCTCTGCGGTGTATCCCATTCAGTCGCGCGATGTTGTGCCTGTCAAGCGCCAGGGCGAAGTCCGCCACCTGATCGCCCAGCACCTGATGGACCTTACCCACCTTTTGGGCGAGCTGGCAACGCAAAGCCGAGATTTTCATTAGGCGGTAAATTCCATACAATGACATATATGTCATCGAAATCAAAGGTCAAAAATTCCGCAACTATGGAAAGTGCAGACCTGTACCGTCTTCAGGACGAAGTGATTGGGATGTTCGAGCGCATGAACGATCCCCAGCTATCGGGTGCCAAGTTGTGTGGCGGCACTGCTTTGTCCCGCTGCTGGCTCAGCCACCGGCTGTCTTATGACCTGGATTTCTTTTTGCCTGAAGGCTTTAACGCGGGCCGCCTTGCCGTTGCGCTGAAACGCGCTGGCATTGACTTTGAGGCGACAGATCTGGTTGATGGCTTTGACAAAGCCAACCAGCTCCATGGCTACGTGCTGCTGAATGGGCAGCGTTTGAAAGCGTCGTTCATGGAAGACGCTTATTTCTCGCTTTTCCCGGTTCAGGAGGCGGCCATGGGCGTCAGCACCGTGCGTACGGAAGCTGTACAGGGCCTGTACCACCGCAAGCTCAGAACGGTTTCTGGTCATGCTGCGCCGGGCGATTCATTTGAGGGCGGTCGGCAAAAGGCAAGGGATCTTTTTGACCTTTATGTGCTGTCGCAAATGGTCATGCCAATACGGCCCTTCATGGCATCTTTGCCCTATGCGTTTCCATCAGCCGCTTTTGACAATGGCCTGGCCAGCATGCCCTGGTTTGACCTGATGGACGAGCTCGACGAGATCATTTGCGATCCGAAGTGGAACCATGCCAAGGCAGTGGATTTTTTGCAAAACGCGCTGTATGCGCAAATCGGCGCTTCACTGATTGTTGATGGGTCTGATCATGAGTGAGGCAGGACGTGTTGAACCCTGGGCAGCCCTGAGCAAGAAGGTTTTCTGGGACCGTGATGTTGCTTTGGAACGCTGGAGAGAGCGGGTGGCGGCTGCGCACCGCTCCTACCTGCCAGACTCGATTGGCACCATGACCCCGGTCGAGTTTGTCCGGTTTTACGGCCTGGACAATTTCAAACGCGATTGGCCTGCTTTGCGGGCGGCGTTGCCGCAAGAGACGCTCAAATTTGCCAGCGTGTTTGACGTGGCGTGGAGCCACGCCGTGGGCGGCGGCTGGAATCTGGTTCCCGCCGCAGACTATTACGCCATGGCGGCCAAGCGCAGGGCTTTTCTGATCGAGGTTGCGCGAGCACCAGGCAGAAGCATCTACGAGGTGGCAAAAAGTCTGGGAATGCAATACCGGCGTGCCCATGACCATGCGAGCAGCCTGATTGAAGCGGGAAAGATCCGCTCAGTGGACGCGGTTGAAAGCGGCCTCAGGAAGAGAAGGCTTTACCCAAAACGGGCCGATTCGAATCCTGTGTAACGGTCTGCCCATAAGGGGTATCCGCTTAGCTCTAGCGACTCATTTAGCTGGATAGATATCCAGCTTTTATTTTACAGCCGAAGGTTCCGCGCTCAAGCCCTTTTTCACCACGTCCCGGTAAGTCACCGGCGCAGTAACGACCGCGTGCTGCAGCAGTCTGTGAAACAGCATGCCCCGCGAGCTGGAAGTGCGGCGATTAAAGCGGAACACGAATTCGTCCAGGTAGGCATCCAGGTGCTCGGGCTGTACCGAGCCATGGT
>JAYVNK010000340.1:0-11974 GCA_043758475.1 Comamonadaceae bacterium
TCCGCACCCGTTGCAATCGCACAAGCGCCGGCCGGGCGCCCTCTAGGTGCGGGCGGCGCGGGCGCACCCGGCTCCGCCCCCAAGGCGCTTGCCGGGCCCAACCCCTGTTTTGCCAGCGCCAGTGATATGCCCAGCCCTGGACGTGTCCCCGCCGGCCGGCCGGCGAGTGCAGACGCGGGTGCAAGCACAGGCCGCCCAGCCACCGCGCCGCCCGCCGCCCAACCTTGAAGTAACTGATACCGAGCAGATTTTGCCCAGCCCAAGGACATCCCATGCAACTCGCTGAAACATCCATCCGGCGCCCGGTTTTTGCCACCGTGCTGGCACTTCTGGTACTGTTGATTGGCGCGGTGAGCTTCAACAAGCTGTCGGTGCGCGAATACCCGAAGATCGACGAGCCCGTGGTCACGGTCAGCGTGCGCTACGCTGGCGCGTCGGCTGAGGTGATGGAATCCCAGGTCACCAAAACACTTGAAGACTCGATTGCCGGCATTGACGCGGTCGATGTCATCACCTCCATCAGCCGTGCCGAGCAGGCGCAGATCTCGGTGCGCTTCCGGCTGGAGAAGGACGCCGATTCCGCCGCTGCCGAGGTGCGCGACCGCACGTCGCGTGTGCGCAACCGCCTGCCGCAGGCGATTGACGAGCCGGTGATTGCCAAGGTCGAGGCCGATGCTTTCCCCGTCATCTGGCTGTCTTTCAGCAGCGACACGCTCAACGCTTTGCAAATCAATGACATGGTCAACCGCATTGTCAAGCCGCGCCTGCAAACCGTCACCGGTGCGGCTGACGTGCGCATTTTTGGCGAGCGCAAATACGCCATGCGCGTCTGGCTTGACCCCGACAAGCTGGCCGCCTACAAGCTCACCACGCAGGACGCCGAGGACGCGATCCGGCGCAGCAACCTGGAAGTGCCAGCCGGGCGCATCGAGTCGAGCTTGCGTGAATTCTCGGTCACCTCGCAGACCGATCTGGTGCGGCCGTCCCAATTCAACGACATCATCATCAAAAATGCCAATGGCTTCCCGGTGCGCATCCGCGACGTGGGGCGCGTGGTCGAAGGCCCGCTGGACGAGCGAAGCGCCACCCGCCTCAATGGCCGCACCGCCATTACCGTAGGTGTGATCCGCCAGGCCACCGCCAACCCGCTGGAGCTGAGCACCGGGGTACGCGCCATGCTGCCAAAGCTCAAGGCCGATTTGCCGAACGACATGACGATTGACATCGCCAACGACAACTCGGTGTTCATCGACAAATCCATCAAGAGCGTGTTCCGCACCATCATTGAAGCGACCTTGCTGGTGGCGCTGGTGATTTTTGTGTTCTTGCGCACGGCACGCGCTTCCATCATCCCGATCATCACCATTCCAGTCAGCCTGGTGGGCACCTGCGCGCTGATGGCCCTTGCGGGTTTTTCCATCAATACGCTGACCCTGCTGGCGCTGGTGTTGGCCATCGGGCTGGTGGTGGATGATTCAATTGTCATGCTGGAGAATATTTTCCGGCACATCGAAGAGGGGCTGGACCCGTTCTCGGCATCCATCAAGGGTGCCAAAGAGGTTGGCTTTGCCATTGTGGCGATGACCCTGACACTGGCTGCGGTGTATGCGCCCTTGGCCTTTACGCCGGGGCGCACCGGGCGGCTTTTCATTGAGTTTGCGCTCGCGCTGGCCGGTGCGGTGATCGTCTCGGGCTTTTTGGCGCTCACCTTGACGCCGATGATGTGCTCGCTGCTGCTCAAGCACAACCCCAAACCCTGGTTTTTTGACCGGTGGATGGAAAGCGGGCTCAACGCCATCACCAGCGGCTACTCCAAAATGTTGCGCTGGCTGGTCAGCACCGGCTATGATGCCGCCCACAAAACCAGCGGCGTTGGCAGCAGCATAAAACGCTTTTTCCTGGACACCCGCTGGATCATCGTCGCGGTAATGGTCGCCTCCGGGGTGGGTATCTACAGCGTTCTGCCCACGATGAAGCGCGAGCTGGCTCCGCTGGAAGACCGTGGCCAAATCCTCGTGGTGGTCACTTCGCCCGACGGCTCCACGCTCGATTACACCCAGCGCTACGTCAACGCGGTCGAGCGCATGGGGCAGCCGTACAAGGAATTTGACCGGATTTTTGTGACGGTGGGCAACCCCACGGTGTCGCAGGCCAACGTCTTTTTGCGCGCCATCGACTGGGATGAACGCAAGCGCACCACGCTGGAGATCGCGCGCGAACTCCAGCCGCGCCTGGGTGCCCTGCCGGGTGCAACCGCGTTTCCCATCACGCCGCCCTCGCTTGGCCAGGGATTCCGGGAGCGGCCGATCAACTTCGTGATCGTCACATCCGACAGCTATCAAAATCTGGCGGCCACCACGCGGCAGTTCATGGACGAGATTGCCAAAAACCCTGGCATCCTGAGCGCCGACATCGACCTGCGCCTGAACAAGCCCGAGCTCAAGATCGACGTGGACCGCGACAAGGCCGCCGATTTAGGCGTGGGCGTTGACGTGATCGCACGTGCGGTTGAGACCATGCTGGGCGGACGCCAGGTCACCCGTTACAAGCGCGAAGGGGACCAGTTTGACGTGATCGTGCAGACGGCTGCGAGTGGCCGCGCCATTCCAGACGATATTGAGAAAATCTTTGTGCGGGGCCGCAACGAGACCATGATTCCGCTGGCCGCGCTGGTCAAGGTGCGCGAGTCTGTAGCACCGCGCGAACTGAACCATTTCAGCCAGCGCCGGTCTGTTTCGATCACGGCCAACCTGGCGGCAGACTATTCGTTGGGCCAGGCGCTGGATTTTCTGGACGTCACCGCCGCCCGGGTGTTGAAGCCAGGCTACAGCACCGACTTGAACGGCACTTCGCGTGAGTTCAAAAATTCACAGGGCTCGCTGATCATTGTTTTTGGCCTGTCGCTTTTGTTCATCTTTCTGGTGCTGGCGGCGCAGTTTGAGAGCTTTATTGACCCGCTGGTGATCATGCTTTCGGTGCCGCTGTCGATGATTGGTGCGCTGTTGGCGCTGCAGTGGTCGGGCGGGTCGCTCAACGTGTATTCGCAGATTGGCCTGATCACGCTGGTGGGGCTGATCACCAAGCACGGCATTTTGATCGTCGAATTCACCAACCAGCTGCGCGAGCAGGGCCTGGAGATGAAAGACGCCCTGGTCAAGGCCGCGACGCAGCGCCTGCGCCCGATCTTGATGACCACCGGCGCCATGGTGCTGGGGGCAATTCCCCTGGCGTTTGCGCACGGCGCAGGTGCCGAGAGCCGCCAGCAGATTGGCTGGGTGATTGTGGGCGGCATGTCGCTGGGCACGCTGCTCACCATCTTCGTCGTGCCCACCATGTACACCCTGTTCGCACGCCGCACGGTGCCGGGCGCCAACAAGACGGTTGGCAAAGAGCAGGTGGATGATGGCCATGCCGGGCTGACGCCTGAACTGGCAGTCAAATAGCCGGCTCACGTTCCAATCACACCCCCATTTTTTCTGCGAATCGCCACGGTGGATGACCGAGGGCGGCCACCGGGCGCAAAATCCGGCCAGTTGGAAAACTTGGCCGGCTCATGCGGGTCGCTGCGGTCGGTGGGTGTTTCGCCAGGGTGCTGGATGTTGATGAACACCGTCCTGCCGTCCGGCGTGAATGCGCAGCCGGTGATTTCGCAGTTGGTCGGGCCGGTCAGGAAGCGGCGGGTTTCGCCAGTGGCGGTGTCACAGGCCAGCATCTGGTTGTTGCCGATGCCCTTGAACTCGCCTTGGTACATCTGGGTGGCGTGCGCGTCGGTCTGGATCCACAGCACCCCGCGCGCGTCGAACGTGATGCCGTCCGGGCAGCCGTAGATGTCTCCGTTGATGTTGCCCCTGGCTTCGGGCCGCTCGTTGGCCGGGTCGCCAGCCAGCGCAAGGTGGTTCCATTTAAAGCCTGCGCCATCAAAGTCGCCATCGTCCTTCCAGCGGATGATCTGGCCCATGGTGTTATTGGCGCGCGGATTGGCGGCGTCCACGGCGGGCTGGTTGGGCTGGCCGCGCGCGCTGTTGTTGGTCAGCGTGCAGTAGACCCAGCCGCTGTTCGGGTCGATCGCCAGCCACTCGGGGCGGTCCATTTTGGTGGCACCGAGCAAGTCGCTGGCCTGGCGCGTCTTGATGAGGACCTCGCCCTGGTCGGCGAACCCGTTCGCTGCCGTCAACGGGCCCAGACCGTGCGACACGGGAAGCCAGCGCCCTGAGCCATCGGCGTCAAACCGGGCGACATACAGGGTGCCATGGTCCAGCAGATCTTTGTTGGCCTGCGCCTGGGTCAAGCCGCCCCCGGCAGGAGCAATTTTGTCGCGGCTGACAAATTTGTAGATGTACTCAAACCGGGCGTCCTCGCCAGAATAAACCACGGCGCGGCCATCGCGGGTAACGCCGACCCAGGCCCCTTCGTGCGCGGCCCGGCCCAATGCGGTGCGTTTTATGGGCGTGCTGGTGGGGTCCATCGGGTCCATTTCGACCACCCAGCCAAAACGGTGGTACTCGTTCGGGTTTTGTTTCAGGTCAAACCGCGCGTCGTGTTTGTCCCACTGGTAAGCGCCGTCCTTGCGGGCACCCCAACGGCGCTGGTCGGGTGTTGGTGTTTCTGCACCGCCAAAATAAAAGGCCCAGTTTTCTTCGCCCGACAGGTAAGTGCCCCACGGCGTCTGGCTGCTGGCGCAATTGTTGAGAGTCCCGAGCACGGTGCGGCCAGCCGGGTCGGCGGATGTGCGCATCAGGGCGTGCCCCGCCGCCGGGCCCGTTAGAGTGAAAGGCGCGCTCATGGGGAAGCGCCGCGCGTAGCGCGATGGCCGTACCATCTGCCAGTTGGCACCGTTGGAGCCGTCTCTGAGTTCTACCTCAAACACTGCGAGGCCGTGCGCGTTTTGTGACTTCAGGACCTTCGCGGAGCTCATGTTGTTGAAGCCGCCCACGTGCAGCAGGCCGTCATCGGTGTACTCGTGGTTGATGGCGATGAGCCCCCGGCGCGAGCCTGCCAGCGGGAAGTAGGCCAGGCCGTCATGGTGCATGCCCATCTGCACGGCCTGGTCTGCCGCCGAATTGGAGCCGTCGATTTTGAAGGCGGGCATGTTGCCGGCGATGCCAATGGGTTCGCCCCATGCGGCCAGCGGCGTGGCGACATAGCCTTCGGGCACCACCAGCGCGTCGCCCATGCCAACAGGAATGCCCTTGAAGCCGATCCTGGGGCCGCTTGCCAAGCCTGCGGCGCACCCTGCCAGCGGTGCCAGCACGGCCATGAGCGAAGCCGCCGCGCCGCCTTTAAGCAGGGTGCGGCGCGATGCCTGGATCACCTCGTGGATACTGGCGTTGCCGGACCGGTTGCTGTCTTCCATCGTATCGAAATCTTTGGCCATTCGCCTCTCCTGAATGACACCATCATCACATCACGCCATCAAACATCATCACATCCACCAGGTCGCCCGGGGCCACGCTGGCCTGCGCATGGTGCAGCACGATCAGGCCATTGGCCTGGGTCATGGAGCTCAGTACCCCAGAGCCCTGGTTGCCGGTGATTTTGACACTTAAACGGCCGTCGGCTGACGTGCTGACGATGCCGCGCTGGTATTCGGTGCGGCCCGGCTTCTTGCGGATGGCCTCCATGCTTTTTGCTTTGAGCAGGGGCGGTGCGGCTTCGGTGCTGCCCATCATGCACAGCAGGGCAGGGCGCACAAAGGCCAGAAAAGTCACCATCACGGCCACCGGGTTGCCGGGCAGGCCGAACAGAATAGCGAAATCAGCAGAATTCAAGTTGCTATTATTAACATAGCTACTTATGCAGTATGAACGGGGGCTAGAGGCCGATTTGTCACCTAAAAAAGGTGAATTTGACGCTTGGGAGGCTATCTGGGGCGTCTGGGGCATGTGGGGCATCCTGGGCAAGCGCCCCACGGCCATGGGCCGGCCGGGCCGCATGGCGATGCGCCAGAAGGCCACGCCGCCCATTGCATCTTTACCTGCGGCCGCTTGAGATTCACTGGCAGCGGCCAATTTCCTCATCATCGCCTTGGTGTGGTCGGCTTCGCCCACGCTCACGCCGCCGCTGGTGATGATGGCGTCTGCCTGTTCGGCGGCGCGCGTGAAGGCGGCCTCAAGCGCAACGGGCTCGTCACGCACCACGCCCAGGTCGATGATCTCAACGCCCAGGCGCGTCAGCAGGCCAAACACGGTGTAGCGGTTGCTGTCGTACACAGCGCCCTCGCGCGGCGCGTCTCCCAGGCTCAGAATCTCATCGCCGGTGGAGAAGTAGGCGACCCGCAGCTTGCGCCAGACGGTGACGCTTGACAGACCTAAACTGGCCACCAGACCAAGAGCAGCGGGCGTTATCCGCTCTCCTTTTAAAAGCGCTGCCTGGCCTGCTGTGATGTCTTCTCCCGTGGCGCGGCGGTTATCGCCGGCTTTGAGCAGGCCCGCCGCGATGGTGATGAGTGTTGCCTTACCGTGCGCACCGGCTCGCTTGCCGGGTCCTGCGATCCCTTCTTCAGGGTCACGCACAAATTCCTGCACAAACTCTTGGGGAACCACCGTGTCCAGCCCGGCGGGCAGCACCGCGCCGGTCATGATCTTCAGGCATTCGCCCGCCTGCACAGTGCCGCGCCAGGGCGCGCCAGCCAGGGCTGTACCGATGACTTTTAAAGTCAGCGGCGAATGGTTTGACAATGCATGTCCCGCAAACGCATAACCATCCATTGCCGAATTGTCGTGCGGCGGCACGTTGACGGGGGAGACCACATCCGTTGCAAGCACGCGGCCCAAGGCGTCGAAAATCCCGACCCGCTCGTGCTCTTGAACAGGCTCCACCAAAAGCGACAAAAATTTATTGACCGCATCCGCCCGCAAGGCCTGCGGGTCGTAGCCTTGCAGTTCGGAGGCTATCTGGTCGAGGGATTTCATCGCTCAAGTGACTGCAGCTCGGCCAGCGTGTTGGCGTTGAAGAAAGCGCGCGGTTCGTCAGTGGGCAAATCAAACGGCGCCAGTGCCACTTTGTGCCGCGCTGTCCACGCGTCAATCTTGCGGCCACCCTGCTGCGTAAACTCGGCCAGGCTCTCCAATAACTCAACCCGCAGCAGGCAGAACACGGGTTGCGGCCGGACCATCGGCTCGCCGTGCGAGTCTGATTCAGGTGCGGCCACCATCGCGATGTCGGCGTCTTCGTCGTGCATGGCCTGCGCCAGTCGTGCCACCAGGTCCAGCGGAAACAGCGGCGTGTCACATGGCGTGGTAACCAGGTAAGGCGATTCACAGCGCTCCAGGCCGGTTAAAAATCCCGCCAGCGGCCCCGCGTAGTCGGCCAGCACATCGGGCCACACTGACGCGCCAAACGCCTCGTAGGCGGCCAAGTTGCGGTTGGCGTTGATCATGACCTGCGCCAGCGGCCCGCCATCCTGCATTTGCAGCCGCAGCAGCGTGTGCAAGGCCAGCGGGACACCGTTGAAATTTTGCAGGCCCTTGTCCACCCCGCCCATGCGCGAGCCGCGGCCACCTGCGAGGATCAGACCCGTAATGTCGGACAGGTTAATCATGGCAATTTTTCGACGGGCCGCCCCAAGAAAAATTAGCCCCCTCGGGGCTGAGTGCTGCGGCTCCAAACTTGCCTGCGCAAGTTTGGACAGCACGAAGAGCCGTGGCCTCTGGCATCGGCCTGTCCAGCGTACTACACGAAGTGAGGAGCGGGGGGGTCCAATTTTTCGACGGGCCGCCCCGAGAAAAATTAGCCCCCTCGGGGGGCAGCGAACCACACGAAGTGGGGAGCGTGGGGGTCATAAGCGCTAGCCGCCGATGTAGCTCATCTCGACCCGCCGCGCGCCGGTACCAGTATCTGGAGCAGCAGCACTGCGCAGCTCCGAATACCGGTCACCGCGACCGGCCCAGATGTCGCCAATTGATGACTCAATGTCAGCGTCAGATGCACCGCCGCGAAGCAGGGCGCGCAAGTCGTAGCCCTGGCTGGCAAACAGGCACAAATAAAGCTTGCCCTCAGTGGAGAGGCGTGCGCGGTTGCAATCGTGGCAGAAGGCCTGGGTCACGCTGCTGATGACGCCAACCTCCCCGGCAGCCCGGTCATGCCCGCCTTCAGCGCTGGCATAGCCCCAGCGCTGTGCCGTCTCGCCTGGCGCTGATGGGTCTAGCTGCACCAGCGGCATCTCGGCATGGATCAGCTTGACCACGTCCCTCGATGGCAGCACCTCATTCATGCGCCAGCCGTTGGTGGCTCCCACGTCCATGTACTCGATGAAGCGCAGCACAATGCCCGTGCCCTTGAAGTGCCGCGCCATGGGCAAGATTTCCTGCTCGTTGGTGCCGCGCTTGACCACCATGTTGACTTTCAGGCCGCCCGCACGGCCCGCCGCGTCCAGCCCCAGCCCGGCGTCAAGCGCCGCATCAATGCCCGCCAGCACGTCGGCCACAGGAAAGTCCACGTCATTCATGCTGCGAAAAACGGCGTCGTCCAGCCCGTCCAGGCTGACGGTGACGCGCTGCAGGCCCGCAGCCTTGAGCGCTTTGACCTTGCGGGCCAACAGCGAACCATTGGTCGTCAGGGTCAGGTCCAGCGGCGCGCCGTCCGCCGTGCGAAGCTGGGCCAGCTGTTCAATCAGCACCTCAATGTTCTTGCGCAGCAGCGGCTCGCCGCCAGTCAGGCGGATTTTGCGCACGCCTTGCGCTGCAAACAGCCGGGCGGTGCGCGTAATTTCTTCAAACGACAGCAGCGACGCGTGCGGCAAGTAGGCATAGTCTTTGTCAAAAACTTCCTTGGGCATGCAGTAGTTGCAACGGAAGTTGCAACGGTCGGTGACGCTGATGCGCAGGTCGCGCAAAGGTCGCCCCAGCAGGTCGGTCGGCATGGCTTCGCCAGGGCTGTGCGCGCTGTATTTCAGTGTGGCGGTCGGCATGACCAGAGACGCGCTGCGCAGGTCAATCAGGGGGACAATCCGGGGTGTAGCGCTTTCAGACATGGGCTTATTGTCTCCCCAGTGGTCCGCCCAGTGCAAAATCCGGGCTAAATGGTCAGTGAACACGTGCAGAATAAATCCAGAACACAAGAGGACGTTCAATGAGCCGACAAATTTGCCTGGCCCTGGCGTTGGGCTGGGGTGTGCAGGCCACCCAGGCGCAAGGGCTGGTGGCCGTGACGGAAAAGGACTTCCTCAACGACATGCCGGTGGTGCTGTCGGTCTCACGCCTGCCGCAGCGCCTGGACGAGACGCCGGGCGCCGTCACCGTGCTGGACCGCAACATGATCCGTCTGTCAGGTGCCCGGGACGTTGCCGACCTGCTGCTGCTGGTGCCGGGTTTTCAAAGCAGCAGCTCGTTTGAGGCCGACGCGCCACAGGCCAGCTACCACGGGGGCTTCAGCACTTACGCCGGGCGCCTCCAGGTGCTGGTCGATGGCCGCTCGGCCTATTCACCGTTCCTGTTTGGCAGTGTGGCACCGGGGCTGCAAACCGTGGCCATCGCCGACATTGAACGCATCGAGGTGTTGCGGGGTTCCAATTCGGCGGCTTATGGTGCGCGTGCTTTTTTGGGCGTGATCAACATCGTGACGCGTGACCCGGTGGACACTCTGGGCGTGAGGGCTGGTTTGACAGCCGGCGAAAACGGCGTGCGCGACGCGCAGGCCAGCTTTGGCTGGGGCCAGGACAGTGCCAGCTTCCGCCTGGGTGTAGACCGGCGGGGTGATGATGGCCTGAAGGGTTCCAACGGGCACAACCGCGTCAGCCGCATCAACTTGCGCGCTGATGTGCGGCCAGCGCCGGGTGATGAGGTGCAACTGCGGCTGGGCGCCCTGGCCATTGCGTCAGGCGTTGGCTTTACAGGCAACGTAGACCGCCCGTTGCATGACCGCTCGTTTGACTCCGGTTACCTGCAGCTGGACTGGCGTCGAAATCTGGCTGCAGATTCCGACCTGGCCTTGAGTTACGCCCACACGGACGAGACCTTCCGGGACAATTTCTTCTTTGTCCTGCCGGTGCCATTCAACGGCGTCACGGTTGATTTTGGCGGCCGGGCCAGCGGCGACAGCCTGTCGCTTCAGCACACGCTGCGCAGCAATGCCAATTTGCGCTTTGTCTGGGGCGGTGAACTGCGCCGCGAGAACGTTACCTCCAAACCGCTTTACAACACCGATGACCCGCAGCAGACCCAGTTCACGCGGCTGTTTGGCAATGTCGAGTGGCGGGCCACGCGCGACGTGGTTTTGAACGCGGGCGGGCTGCTGGAGCGCAGCAGCAAAAGCGGCGACAGTTTTGCGCCGCGCCTTATGGCCAACTGGCATGTGGCCGATGGGCAGACGCTGCGCGCCGGCGTCTCCAAAGCCTACCGTCCGCCCAGCACGTTCGAGTCCGCCAGCAACATACGCTATACGGCTGGCGGGGTGCTGTTCCAGATTGCGAGCCTGTCGCGCGGCACCGCGCAGCCCGAGAGCGTGGTGGCGCAGGAGATTGGCTACCTTGGCGAATTTCCCCGCCAGGGCGTGAGCGTTGACGTGCGGCTGTTCCACGAACAGATTGGCGGCATCATCCGGCGCACGCCCTATGCCCTGGCGCCCGGCACGCAGCTGCTGCAAAGCGCAGCCGGGTTTGCGCAGACCATTGACTATGTCAACGTCGAAGATTTTTCCATCCGCGGGCTGGAATACCAGCTAAAGTGGCGTCCCTGGTCCGGCGCCCAGCTGGTCTTCAACCAGGCCTGGACGAACATTGACTCCCGCGACGCAGGCACCGCGCTGGCAGCGCCCAAACTGGCCTCGACCCTGATGTGGACGCAAAAGCTGACCCGTGGCCTCGACCTAAGCTTGATCCACCATGAGCGCGGTCGCATGACGCTGCAGGGCTCTGGCGTCCAGTTTCCCATGCGCCGCACCGATGTGCGGCTGGGGTTGCCATTGCAATTTGGCAAGCAGCGCGGTGACTTGGCGCTGGTGGTGCAAAACCTGGGCGCACCGTATCAGGATTTCAACGGCAGTTTCCAGTTTCAACGCCGCGCCTTTGTGACGCTGCAGCTCGACAACTGACCCGCTGCGCATGGCCGTCGCAACTGTTTACCCATGCCCATGCCACTGCGCCGCCTGTTGCTGAGCCTTCTGCATACACTGGCGCTGCTGCTGGCGGCGATGGAGCCCGCGCGCGCGGGCGAGCCGGTGGTGGTGGTCGTGATCAGCGAGCGCAGCGCCAGCTACCTGGAGGCAGCCGACGCGTTGGCGGCCGAGCTGGAGCGCACAGGGCTGCCGCGGGCCGACATTGCCGTAGTCAGTTCGGGTGAGTATTCTGCGGCAGCGCCAGGGACTGTGCCACCCAGGCTGCTGGTGGCAGTGGGCACCGGCGCGGCCAATTTGCTGGCGGCAAAAGACGGCCGCGTTCCCCTGATTGCCACGCTGCTTCCTGCCAGCAGCTTCGAGCAGATTGTGCTTGCCACGGGGCGCAAGCCGTCAGCCACCTTTTCTGCCGTGTTCTTGAGCCAGCCGTTCTCACGCCAGCTGGACCTGATCCGCCTGGCGCTGCCTGAGGCGCGTCGCGTCGGGGTGCTGTGGGGGCCAGACTCCCTGGCCCAGGCACCAGCCCTGCAGGTGGCGACACAGGCGCGCGGCCTGCAGCTTGTGGCGGGCGTTGTAGGGCCGGGCGAGCCTGCCTACCCCGCGCTGCAGAAGGTGCTGGAAGATGCCGACCTGCTGCTGGCCGTGGCCAACCCGCAGCTTTACAACAGCGCCAGCATCCAGAACATCCTGCTGTCGTCGTACCGCTCCAAGGTGCCGTTTATCGGGTTCTCGCCCTCCTATGTCCAGGCCGGCGCGGTGTTTGCCGTGTACTCCACGCCTGCCATGATTGGCCGCCAGACCGCCATGATGGCCCGCAGCATCCTGCAGGGCAGGGGGTTGCCTGCGCTGCCCCAGTACCCGCAGGAATTCAACGTCAGTGTCAATGACCAGGTGGCCCGTTCGCTAGGCCTGAAGCTGGACGCCG
>JAYVNK010000341.1:0-3922 GCA_043758475.1 Comamonadaceae bacterium
CTACAAAATCGCGCTGGGCGGGCTGGAAGGCGGGCGCATTGGCATTGCCGCGCAAAGTGTAGGCATGGCCCGCAGCGCGTTTGACTGCGCGGTGGATTATGCCAAACAGCGCGAGAGTTTTGGGCAGCGGATTTTCAACCACCAGGCGGTGGGTTTCCGGCTGGCTGAGTGCGCTACAAAAATTGAAGCGGCAAGGCAACTCATCTGGCACGCTGCGTCATTGCGCGATGCCGGCCGCCCCTGCCTCAAAGAAGCCGCCATGGCCAAGCTGTTCGCCAGCGAAATGGCCGAAGAAGTGTGCAGCGCCGCTATCCAGACGCTCGGTGGCTATGGTTATGTGAGCGATTTCCCGGTGGAGCGCATCTACCGCGACGTGCGGGTGTGCCAGATTTACGAGGGCACGTCGGATATTCAGAAGATGATTATTCAGAGAAACTTATAACTTTGCGGGAAAGACCGCAGCCACGCGCAGCGGGCAAGCTCTGTCCCCAACTGACCATAGCTGTCCGGACGTGGGTGTCTGGATGTTCGCCTTGCGCAAGTTTGACGCCAATTTGGCGACACTGGTAAAATTCAGGCCTCGCCCACCCAGAACCCTCTTATTGTCATGAATGCTGTTGCCATCAAAAATACCGAGCGCATAGGCGTGCGTGTGCCGGTTGAGGTGTTTGAGACCATGCACCGCGCTGCGGAACTGTGCGGCGCGACGCTGAACCAGTTTCTCGTGCAGTCGTGCCTCAAAGAGGCGCAGGCGGTGATTGAGCGTGAGCAGATGCTCAAACTCTCGCGCCGGGACACGCGGCAACTCCTCGACTGGCTGGAAAACCCGCCTGCGCCCAACGCGGCGTTGCGCGCCGCGCAAGCCCGCTACAAAAAATCCAGGCGCAATGAAGATTCTGGCTTTAGCTGGCAACCATAACCGCCAGGGCTTTGACTGCAACCGGCCGGAGCTCAATGGCTGGCTTGCAAAAATCGCCCGCCAGCACCAGGACAAAGGCTTGTCGAAAACGTTTGTTGCCGTGCCAGATGACGCGCCATCCCGCATTCTGGGCTACTACGCGCTGACGCTGACCGAGGTTGAAACACAGGCGTTGCCAGATTCAATGCGCAATAAACTGCCTCGCGTCGTGCCGGGCGTCAGGCTGGGTCGGCTGGCGGTTGACCAAAGCGTTCAGGGTCGGCGGCTGGGCGAATTGCTCTTGGTGGATGCCATGCATCGGGTGCGTGCCATCCGGGACCATGCCGGAGTAATCGGACTTTTCGTTGATGCCCTGGATGAAGAGGCCAAGGGTTTTTATTGTCGGTATGGCGCGGTCGCGTTCATTGATTCACCGCTTAAACTGTTTCTGCCGGTGCCCTGACACCCGTTTTTTTCAAGGAGATCGACCATGCCCATCACAAAATCATCCCGTGCCCTGGTAGACCAGGCCATGAGCGAGGTCAAAACCTATTCGGTTGACGACGTCAAAGCCAAATTGAGTGATGCCAAAGTACAGATCATCGACATCCGCGATGTGCGCGAGCTGGTCGATGGCACCGTGCTGGGCGCTTACCACGCGCCGCGCGGCATGCTGGAGTTCTGGGTGGACCCCGAGTCGCCGTACCACAAGAAAATGTTCGCCGATGAAAGCAAGGAATTCATCCTGTTCTGCGGCCTGGGCTGGCGCAGTGCGCTGGCGGCCAAGACCTTGCAGGACATGGGCATGACCAACGTGGCGCACATGGATGGCGGCTACACCGAGTGGGTGAAGGCGGGTGCGCCGACCGAGACGCTGGAGCAACAAAAAGAGAGAAAAAAGGCCTCTAGCCCTCGTGGATAGTGCATAAATAGCTATTGTAATTATAGTATTAATAATAGTATTTTCAGGTGTATGCGTTGATGACCAAATTTGAAGCCATCCTGTTTGACTGCGATGGCGTGCTGGTTGACAGCGAGCCCATCACCAATGGCGTGCTGCGCGACATGCTGGCCGAGCGCGGCTGGATGTTGACGCTGGCCGAGTGCATGCAGCAGTTTGTGGGCAAGGCCGTGAAGGACGAAGCCGAGCTGATTGCAGAGCGCACAGGCGAGCCTGTCACCGAGTCCTGGCTGGAAGCCTTCCGGGAGCGGCGCAACAAAGCCTTGCTGGCCGATGTGGCGGCGATTGCAAATGTGCACCATGCAGTGCGTGATGTCCACGCGCGCTACGGCGCTCGCATCGCCTGCGCGTCGGGCGCAGACCGTTTCAAGGTCGAGCTGATGCTGCGCAAGCTGGAGCTGATGGGCTATTTTGATGGCCGCGTTTTCAGCGGCTACGAGACGCCGCGCTCCAAGCCTTTTCCGGATGTGTACCTGGCCGCTGCTGCCGCGCTGGGCGTGAACCCGCAGCGTTGCGCCGTGGTGGAAGACACCGTGCCCGGTGTGACCGCTGGCGTAGCGGCCGGTGCCACGGTGTTCGCCTACTTGCCTGCCAGCACGCAGCATGTGGACGCGGCTGCGTTGCGCCAGGCGGGTGCGCACTACATTTTTGCCGACATGGCCGAGCTGGGTGCGCTGGTGGGCTGAACCCTGGTTTAACCTACACTTGCATCCCGATTGACGTTTACGTAAACGTCAACTGGGAAGCCCACGCAAACGTCAGCCCATGATCCCTGCTAAGGAACAGCCGAATGCCGATTCTGGAGACACAACTCAACGCCCGCTCTGCCGAATTTCAGGGCAATGCTGCCGCCTTGCGCACGGTGGTTGAGGACCTGAGGGCCAAGCTGGCGCAAACCGCGCTGGGCGGTGGCGATGCCGCCCGCGCCAAGCACACCGCCCGTGGCAAGCTGCTGCCGCGTGACCGGGTGCAGATGCTGCTGGACCCCGGCACGCCGTTTCTGGAGCTGTCCCCACTGGCCGCGTTAGGCATGTACCCGGACCGCGATGGCACCGACAGCGCGCCCTGTGCCGGCGTGGTCACTGGCATTGGCCGCGTGAGTGGTGTGGAGTGCATGATCGTTTGTAACGACGCCACGGTGAAGGGTGGCACCTACTACCCGATGACGGTCAAGAAGCACCTGCGCGCACAGGAAATCGCGCAGCAAAATAACCTGCCGTGCATCTATTTGGTGGATTCTGGCGGTGCCAACCTGCCGAACCAGGACGACGTTTTCCCGGACCGTGACCATTTTGGCCGCATCTTCTTCAACCAGGCCAATATGAGCGCGCAGGGCATTGCGCAGATCGCGGTCGTCATGGGCTCCTGCACGGCGGGCGGCGCCTACATGCCGGCCATGAGCGATGAGTCCATCATCGTCAAAAACCAGGGCACGATCTTTCTGGCCGGCCCGCCGCTGGTAAAGGCCGCCATTGGCGAGATTGTCAGCGCAGAAGATTTGGGGGGTGGCGATGTGCACACGCGCCTGTCGGGTGTGGCAGACCATCTGGCGCAAAACGACCCGCATGCGCTGGCGCTGGCGCGACAGGCCATTGCTTGCCTGAACCACAGCAAGCGCCACGCGCAGGCACTTCGCAAACCGGTGCCGCCCTTGTACGACCCGCAGGAACTCTACGGCGTGGTGCCCGCCGACACCCGAAAACCCTATGACGTGCGCGAGGTGATTGCCCGCATTGTGGACGGCAGCGAGTTTGCCGAATTCAAGGCACGCTTTGGCAGCACCCTGGTGTGCGGCTTTGCGCACATTGAAGGCATGCCGGTCGGCATCGTTGCCAATAACGGTGTGCTGTATTCCGAGTCGGCACAAAAGGGTGCGCACTTTATCGAGCTGTGCTGCCAGCGCAAAGTGCCATTGTTGTTCCTTCAAAACATCACCGGTTTCATGGTGGGGAAAAAGTACGAGAACGAAGGCATTGCGCGTCATGGCGCAAAGATGGTGACCGCCGTGGCGACGGCGCAGGTGCCCAAATTCACCATCATCATCGGTGGCAGCTACGGCGCGG
>JAYVNK010000342.1:0-3917 GCA_043758475.1 Comamonadaceae bacterium
GGCACGTTTGCGAGCATGAGCTGCGCATCAAGCGCCTCAAACGTCACACCACCGGCGCTGCTGATGGCCTTGTCCAGCGGGCGCGCGGCAGCCAGCACGATGGGCAGCGCCTTGACGGCTCCGGCAAGCCGGGCCGGGTCATTCATCTGGGCCTTGGTCAGCAGCTCATGCAGGATCGCGGCCTTGATGCCTTCAATGCCCAGTCGGCTTTTAAGATGGCTTGACAGCGACCGCGAGCCGCGTGGGTGGCGCACTTCTGCCAGCACTTTTTCAGGCGTCAAATCCGGGCGCAGGTCAAGGTGGAACGTGGCCTGCCCGTGCGCTGCGATCTCATCGCGCAGAAGGCCGGACGCGGCGTAAATCAGGCTGCCCTCCACGCCGGTGGCCGTGGCGACGAACTCACCTTTGCGATGGAAAGCGGTCCCATTGCCACTGGCTTGCCGCGCAGTGTCAATGCCGATTGAAGCGTTGAGTGAGGCACCAAAGTGAATGGCGACAGACTTGAAAGGCTGCCCTGCAAACCGGCTGGCAAAGTGCCCGCTCCAACCGCCCTGCACCTCAAAGCCGCAGTTTGATGGCTGCAGCGGCGCAACGGCCACGCCCTCCGCCGCCAGTCGCGGCACCCAGGCACCATCCGAGCCCAAGCGCCCCCAACTGCCACCGCCCAGGGCCAGCACTACGGCGTCGGCCGTTGCATGAACCTGTCCCGTTGGGGTGTCAAACACAAGCGCCGCACCCGCAATCTCGCCCTCGCCTCGGCTGATGATGGTGCTGGCACCCTCCCACCCCATCCATCGATGCCGCATATGAAACGTCACTCCGGCACGCGCCCCGGTGCCACCGTGGCGCAGGCGATGCAGCCAGGCGCGAAGCAGCGGCGCGGCTTTCATGTCAACCGGGAATACGCGCCCGGATGTGCCAACAAACGTGTCCACGCCCAGCCCCTTGGCCCAGTCGCGCAGTTGCGTTGCGCCAAAGTCGTTCAGCCAGGGCGCAATGACGGCCTGGCGAGCGCCGTATCGGGTGGCAAAAATGTCCGCAGGCTCAGAGTGCGTCAGATTCAGGCCGCCCTTGCCCGCCAGCAAAAACTTGCGCCCCACTGAGGGCATGGCGTCGTACACATCCACCGCGATGCCTGCATCTGCCAGCACCTCAGCCGCCATCAGACCGGCGGGGCCGGCGCCCACCACCATCACATGTTTCATCGGGTCCTTATTTAATTTCCACCAGCTTGCCCGCGCCAGTCAAGAACGCGGCGCGCACGGTGGCATCTGGGTAGATCGTGCGCACTGCGTTGCGGTAGTTTTGCAGTTGATCTACCAGCGCCGGATCATCTTGCGGCGCGTGCGGCGATTTGTGGTCAAGCACCCACCATTCGCCTGTGTCGCTGCGCTGCACCAGGCGGTCCAGCCGCAGGCTGGCGCCCAGATAGTTCAAATCCACCTCATTGCCCTGCCAGCCCACCAGCGCAGTGTCCCACGCCCATGCGCCCTCGCCCTGCAAAATGCGCCGGGCCATGTCTGCGGCGTCGCTGCCCTGCTCAGGGGTCAAGTCAAATTCGCGCGGGGCCGCGCGGATGTTGGCGACGCTGGTGTTGCCCCATTCCAGCAAGCGGTGCATGGCCTGGCCACGGCGCGCGTTGGCAGGGTCGGCATCAACCTTCAACACTTCTTTTTTTATAGCTACTTGTGCAGTACCAACAGGGGCTAGAGGCAGTTCCTTCAGGTAAAACGATGCCGTTGCAGGCGCTTGAGCGGCGCTTGGCAGCTTGTCGAACCGTACCTCTTCCACGCCACTGGCCAGGTCAGACAGCCGCGCCCACCAGCTTTGCCCGCTCTCGCGGTGGGGCGTGATGCTTGAGATGGCCAGCGTATGGCGGGCGCGGGTCAACGCCACGTACAGGGCGTTGAGTTCTTCGCGCTGGCGCTCCACCGTCTCCACTGCCAGGGTCTCCACCGCACAGGCGGGTGGGTTGCTTTCACTGGCCAAAAAAACAAATTTTCGCGGCTCTGCAGACTCTCCCGGCCAGTCCACAAGCACGCCCATGGTGTCAGCTTTTCGCGGGGCAGTGTCGGTATCAAGCAGCAGCACGGTGTGCGCTTCCAGCCCTTTGGCACCGTGGATGGTGAGCAGGCGCACGGCGCCCTCCACCACGGCTGCCGGGGCCTGCACGCCACCGGCCTTGAGGGCGCGCACCAGGGCATACGGCGTGGCGTAGCGGCCGCCGCCCTGTTGCAGCGACACGCCCAGCAGCGCCCGCAGGTTGGCCAGCACGGCGTTGCGCTCTGCCGCCGGTGCGGCCACTGCAAAGCGGGCCAGCACGTCGCCATCACCATAGATGGCCTGTAGGGCGTCGTGCGGCGGAAGCTGGTCAACCCAGCCCTTCCAGAGGGAAAAAACAACCTGTAGCCCCCGTCCATCATGCATAATTAGCTCTGCTTTATGTAGCAATTGGAGCCACGATACAGGCGGCTGAGTCTGCTGCTGCAACACCGCCAGTTGCACCAGCGCATCATCTCCCAGGCCAAACAGCGGCGACTTCAGCACCCGCGCCAGCGACAAATCGTGCTGCGGCGAGACCAGCACGTCCAGCAGCGCAACGATATCCTGCACTTCGCAGCAGTCCATCAACTCAGTCTTCTCGCCAATCTGCGCCGCAATGTGCAGCGCGCGCAGCTCATGCTGCAAGGGTGCCAAGCCTGAGCGCTTGCGTGACAGCACCATGATGTCCTGGGGCCTGATGCCTTGCTCGCTGGTGCCTTGCTCCCTGCTGCCGCCGCTGGCGTCGTACCTGGCAATCTGCTGCGCAATCCACCTTGCTGCCTGCCTGGCCTCCAGCGTGCGCAAGGTCTCTTCGGGCAATTCGCGTGGCGTGGTGAGGCTGTCGCGCCAAGGCGCCTCGGATGATGCGCTGGCGTAAACGTCGATGTTGCCATCGGATTCGCCCACCCCCAATGAGTCACCTGCATCACGCGATTCACGTGGAACGGGCGGCAGCTTGCAAACCCGGCCCTCCTGCGCCGAGCTGGTGGTGTGCTCGCGAAAGCCCTCGTAACCGTCCGCGTCACGCGCGATGGTCATGACAGCGTTCACGGTGGCGATGATGTGTGTGGCATTGCGCCGGGTGTGGTCGCAACTCAGCAAATCGCCTCCCAGCCCATCGCGCACAAACGCCTGTGCCGCCCTGAAAACTTGGGGCTCGGCACGGCGAAAGCGGTAAATGCTCTGCTTGGGGTCACCCACGATGAACACGCTGGGTACGTTGGCCCCTCCGCCGCTGCCCGCATAGCCGCTCAGCCACGACAGCAACGCCTGCCACTGCAGCGGATTGGTGTCCTGAAACTCGTCAATCAGCAGGTGCTTGATGCGGGCGTCCAGCCGCTGCTGCACCCAGCCCGACAGAACCGGGTCGCCCAGCATGACAAGGGCCGCGCGCTCTACATCGTTCATGTCCACCCAACCCTGCTCACGCTTGAGCGCGCCAAACTCGGCAATCAGCACGCGGCTCAAGCGCGCCATGCGCTGCTGGTAAGTCCAGGATGCATCCTGATGGCGCGCTACGACCACCTTCAAAACCAGGTCCTGCGCGGCACGGACGGTGGCGATGCCAGCAACCTTCCCGCTGAACTTGCGTGGCGCGCCTTCCCTGGTCAGCAGCGCGGCAAATGCGGCATCCAGGTCGCCTGCGGTCAAGGCCGATTCCAGCTCCACGCCTTTGGCGGCAAACGTGGGCGCGCTGGCGCGGCCCAGGGCTTTGGCAGCGTTTTGCATGCACTCTGAATTGGCCGCACTGGCGGTGATGAATTCATCGGGCCCATCACATCCATTGAACTCTGCAAACTGGTCTGCAAAATACCGCACGGACCCCTCCACCACGCCCTGCGCATCGGCAAGCAGGAACTCGATCCGCTTGTCCA
>JAYVNK010000343.1:0-3914 GCA_043758475.1 Comamonadaceae bacterium
CACCTGCGTAGCCCAAAAATCCGTTGCTGAGAGAGTGCGCGTAAGAGGTACCAACAATACCCCGGTTGACATCGCGCAAAGCCTGCCCCGGATAGCTCAAGGTACCCCACTGCAGATAGCTGCTGATTTGCCGCGCACCGTCTATTTTGTAAGCCCATTCGCCGACCACGCCCGCCTGATTGCGGGCCCGCGAGCCGTTCAGGTCAAAGCTGCCTGCCTGCACCACGCCTGAAAATTCATGCTTGTCATAACGGTAACTAGCACCAAAGTTGCCGTCGAATTGCAGGTTGTTGAAAACGCTGTTGGCACCAGTCTGGTTGCCGCGTCCGTTACCCGAAAAGCTGCCGATCAGCGACCAGCGTGGATCCACCACATAACGGGCGTAAAAGCCAGCACCCAAAGTCGCAAAACTGTCTTTGGTGGCTACCGCTGCGTTGTTCAAGGTCAGAATCAAACCGCCAAACGCCGGTACCGCGATATTTGCATTGCTAGGCCCTGCATTGATGTTGGTGTCATAGCCAACGCTGGCCTCGATATAGGTACGTATTGAAGACCGGGCGGCTTCTTCGGCGCGGTCAATGGCTCGCAAAAACTGGTCTATTGTGCTGGCCGCTTCGGTGGGGATGTTGCCTTTTTGGGTATCAAGCAAAACCTGACGTGCAGAGGGCAGGTCGCCCACAGCGAAAAGCGCCCGGCCTAATTCTGCACGGGCACGAGAATTCTCGGGCTGCACTGACAATACCCTTTCGAGCGCGAAAACCGCACGCGTGTACTGTGCGGTTTCGTTTGCGGCAATGCCCATGACGGTGTCAAAGTCCGGGTCGCCCGCGCGCGCCGCTTCAAGCGGCTCAAGCAAGTCGAACGCCTGCTTGGCCTGGTTTTTATCCAGCAACTCCCGAGCGTTTTTAACGACTGAGTCAACCTCCGCTAACGCTGGCGCCATGCCAATGAGTAACGTGACCGAAAGCAGCGTGCGCGTAAAAATCGATTTCGTTTTTTTTGCCGTCATAGCAGTCGTGGTGTACCTGGATTGAGGTCGGGCGAACTACATCTTGTGTGGTTATATCACGCGGTGTTACGCGGCGGGGATTTTTGATATTGCCAAGGCTAGCCCCATGAAGACCGCGGAGTGATGCGGTCGCTTAGGGGTAAGCCCTGTGTACACAAGCTGCTCAGGCTCCTAATATAAGTACGTGCTTATATTAATAACCCAGAGACCTCATGATTCGCGATAAAGCCCTAATGCAAAGCGGCCCTTCCCCAGAAGATGCGCGGGTTTTCGAGGCCGCCGCCGAGCTGTTTTCCGTGCTGGCAACCCCCATGCGCCTGCGGATTTTGAGTGCCCTGTGTCTGCGTGAAAAATCGGTCAACGAACTGTTGGTTGAGATTGACAGTACGCAGCCCAATTTGTCGCAGCATTTGGCGGTTTTGTTTCGCACCGGCGTGCTCGCCAAGCGCAAAGAGGGCACTCAAGTGATTTACCGGGTGCAAAGCGAAAAGGCCGTCGCCCTGTGCCGTAGCGTGTGCACTCAAATAGCCATTGAACTCGATGAGCCTGACGCAGTGGCAGCGTCAGACAAATTGGTGCCGCAAATGGTTGCCGCTTAAGCGATTACGGAATCGAGCGCTGATGCTGAGTAAATTTATCCAACGCGCGCCGGAAAGCTTTTTATCGCCTGCGCAGATAAGAGACGTGGCCGCCAGTCGCCGTGGATTTTTGGCGTCCGCTATTGCGGCAGCCGGGCTCGCATCAAACCAAGTGGCCGCTCAGACTGCAAAGGTGGGTGACGGCGACCCCAACATCCTCAATTTACCCGCCCACACCAAAGGCCTGGGCCAGCCTGTGGCTGCCCGCCCTTACGGTTTGCCCAGCGAGTTTGAAAAAAACCTGCAACGCCGGGAAAGTCCCGGCCTGACCCGCGTTGGCCAGGCCAGCGTGAGTTTTTGTCCTTTGCAGGGGCTGTTCGGCATCATCACGCCGAGTGGTCTGCACTTTGAGCGGCATCATCAGGGGTGGTGGGACATTGACCCGTCCAAACACCGGCTCATGATCAATGGCTCTGACGACACGATGCTTAAGCGGGCGATGGTGTTTTCGATGGACGAACTGATGCGCTTGCCCAGCGTCAGCCGCATGCACTTTATCGAGTGCGGTGCCAACACTGGCATGGAATGGGGCAATGCAGCTGTGCCCACCGTGCAGTACACGCACGGCATGCTCAGTTGCAGCGAGTTTACGGGTGTGCCGTTGCGCACGTTGCTTGAGCTGTGCGGCGCAGATCTGCGGCCAGGCGCTCGCGGCAAATTCGTGCTGGCTGAAGGAGCGGATGGCTCAAGCATGACCCGCACGATTCCCATGAGCCTCATCCTCAGCGGCGAGGTGTTGGTGGCCTATGGCCAGAACGGCGAAATGCTGCGCCCCGAAAACGGCTACCCGCTGCGCCTCGTCGTTCCCGGTGTACAGGGCGTGAGCTGGGTTAAATACTTGCGTCGCATTGAGCTGGGCGACATGCCCTACGGCACCAAAGACGAAACTATTCATTACGTTGATTTAATGCCCAGCGGCCTGCACCGGCAGTACACCAGTATTCAGGAAGTTAAAAGCGTCATCACCTCGCCCAGTGGTGGCCAGGTGCTGCTTGACAAGGGTTTTCACAGCATCACGGGTCTGGCGTGGAGCGGGCGCGGCAAGATTAAACGGGTCGATGTGTCGACAGACGGTGGCCGTAACTGGAAGGTGGCGCGCTTACAAGGCCCGGTGCTCGACAAGTGCTTGAGTCGCTTCAATGCTGACTTTGTCTGGGACGGCAAACCAGCGATTTTCCAGAGCCGTGCTGTGGATGAAACAGGCCAGGTCCAGCCAACCTATCAGGCGCTGCGTGAAGTGCGGGCCTCGCGCAGCATTTATCACAACAACGCCATCCAGTCGTGGTTGCTTGGTGAAAACGGCGAGGTCAGCAATGTTCAGGTTTGAACAACTCAAGCGTGGTTTTTTGACCGCTTTCGTCTGCAGCACCACATTCATATTGCCCGCAGCACATGCCCAGCAAACAGGGCTCAAAGCACTAGACGGGATCGGTCGTGCCGCAACTCCGGCAGAAATAAACGCATGGGACATTGACGTGCGGCCCGACTTTAAAGGCCTGCCAAAGGGCCAGGGCTCGGTCAAACAAGGTGAGGTGCTCTGGGAAGCGCAATGCGCGTCCTGTCACGGCAGCTTTGGCGAATCGTCAGCGGTATTTACCCCGATTGCCGGGGGCACCACTGCGCAAGATCAAAAAACTGGGCGGGTCGCAGGACTGATACCGGGTGCCAACCAGCCGCAGCGCACCACGCTGATGAAGCTATCAACGCTGTCAACGCTTTGGGATTACATCAATCGCGCCATGCCGTGGAACGCCCCTAAATCATTGACTGCCAACGACGTTTATGCACTGACGGCCTACATCCTTAACCTGAACAATGTGCTGCCAGCGGACTTCACTTTGTCCGAACGCAACATCCGTGAGGTACAGGCTACGCTGCCGAACCGCAATGGTGTGACCACTGCGCATGCCCTGTGGCCAGGTACGGAGCTTGGGGGCACCAGTCGGTCAGATGTGCAGGGGGCAAACTGCATGGCAAACTGTCAATTTGATGTGGTTGTGAAAAGCTCTTTGCCAGAGTACGCCCGCAACGCGCACGGCAACCTGGCAGAGCAATCGCGCACCATAGGTCCGGTTCGGGGTGTTGACACCACGCAGGCAGCTCCAAGTTCCTTTCAGGCCTCAAATGGCAGTCAAAAAACGCCTGAAAGCCAATCAATACAGGTGCGAGCAGCTACTGAAATGATAGCGGACTCGACTGCTGTGCGAGTTGCAGTCACTACCGCAACGGTGACACCTTTGCTGCAAAAAAATGCCTGCCTGGCCTGC
>JAYVNK010000344.1:0-3912 GCA_043758475.1 Comamonadaceae bacterium
ATGCTGATGATGGGGTATTTGTCCACCCAGGTGGCCAGCATGTCGGTCCACTGCTGGGCGTCCAGCGTCAGGCCCTCGGCTTCCAGATGGTACTTGCCGTCTTTGTAAAACTCGCTGGCCGCGCAGTCCAGGCCCAGTGCAATCTGCTCGCCGGCCACAAACCCGGCTGCTGCAATGGCCTCAAGAATCATCTGGATGGCGGCCTCGTGGTTGGGCACGTTGGGTGCAAAGCCGCCTTCGTCACCCACAGCCACGCTCATGCCCTTGTCGTGCAGGATTTTTTTCAGCGCGTGGAATACTTCAGCGCCGTAGCGCACGGCTTCGCGAAAGCTCGGCGCGCCCACGGGGATGATCATCAGTTCCTGCAAATCCAGGTTGTTGTTGGCATGGGCGCCGCCGTTGACGACATTCATCATCGGCACGGGCATCTGCATGCTGCCCATGCCGCCAAAATAGCGGTACAGCGGCAGGCCGGATTCTTCGGCTGCCGCGCGGGCCACGGCCATCGATACGGCCAGCATGGCGTTGGCGCCCAGGCGGGATTTGTTCTCGGTGCCGTCCAGGTCAATCAGGGTTTTGTCCAGAAACGCCTGCTCGGATGCGTCCAGGCCCAGCACCGCTTCTGAGATTTCGGTGTTGATGTGTTCAACCGCCTTCAACACGCCTTTGCCGCCGTACCGCTTGGCGTCGCCGTCGCGCAGCTCGATGGCCTCGCGCGAGCCGGTGGACGCGCCAGACGGCACGGCCGCGCGGCCCATGGTGCCGCTCTCCAGCAGCACGTCGCATTCCACCGTGGGGTTGCCGCGCGAATCCAGAATCTCACGGCCAACGATGTCAACAATTGCACTCATTTATTCAATCCTTAAATTTTCTTCGCATAGTCCAACACATTCAACTGCACCGCCTGCCTTCCCATGCCACTGCGGAAACCAGCAGTCCTGAAGCTGCGGTTCGTAACATTAAACCCCCTCCACTACAACCATGTTGAAGTACGTGGTGGCACCGTCGCGTGTGGCCTTTGCCGCTTGGTATTTTTCGCTGTTGTAAAACGCGCGGGCTTTGTCCAGGCTCTCGAACTTCAACAGCGTCAGGCGCGTCGGCTGCCAGGGGCCCACAAGGGTTTCGAGTTTGCCGCCCCGTGCGAGGTATTCGCCGCCGCCCGCCGCTATCGCGCCAGGCGCCGCAGCCATGTAGTCTTTGAACTTCTCCATGTCGTTGATCTTGATGTCGGCAATGATGTAAGCGCAGGGCATGGTTTATTTCCTTTTGGGTTTTTCAGGGGTGGTATCGGGCGAAAAGATGACTAGGAGGCAAAGCGGTTTTCCAGAAATCCATTCAGCTTGGTCACGCGGTCAAGCGCCAGCAGGGTTTCAAGCAGGGCTTTCATGTGATGCAGCGGCACGGCATTGGGCCCGTCGCTTAGAGCCACAGCCGGGTTCGGGTGCGTTTCCATGAACAGGCCCGCCACGCCCACGGCAACCGCCGCGCGCGCCAGCACCGGCACCATCTCGCGCTGGCCACCGCTGCTGGTGCCTTGGCCACCAGGCAACTGCACAGAATGCGTCGCATCAAACACCACCGGGGCCTGGGTTTCGCGCATGATGGCCAAACTGCGCATGTCGCTTACCAGGTTGTTGTAGCCAAAACTCGCACCGCGTTCGCAGGCCATGAAGTTGTCCTCAATCAAACCTTTTTCGCGGGCAGCGGCGCGGGCCTTGTCGATGACGTTTTTCATGTCACCTGGTGCCAGAAACTGCCCTTTTTTGATATTGACCGGTTTGCCGCTTTGCGCAACGGCGCGGATGAAATCGGTCTGGCGGCACAGGAAGGCAGGGGTTTGCAACACGTCCACCACCGCGCAGACTTGGGCAATCTGGTCTTCTGAATGAATGTCGGTCAGCACCGGCACGTTCAGTTCGCGTTTGACTTTGGCCAATATTTCCAGGCCTTTTTCAATGCCCGGGCCACGAAAAGTGCTGCCGCTGGACCGGTTGGCCTTGTCAAAGCTGCTCTTGAAAATAAAGTTGATGCCCAACGACGCGGTGATTTCTTTCAACCTGCCAGCCGTGTCCATCTGCAATTGTTCAGACTCGATCACGCAGGGGCCTGCGATCAGGAAGAATGGCCGATCCAGGCCGATGTTGAAGTGGCAGAGCTTCATGGCGTTTTCGATATGGTTTCCATAGCTACCGGGACAAACCTTCAAACACGTCAGCCACCCGCAAACTCAAATTCGAAGTGCCCAAGTTGACCGATTCTTCATCCATCACAGGCTTGCCTGGCTGACTGGCTGCAGCAGCCCAGTGGTTTGCGTGGGTGAACACTTCTATCGTCCGGCTGTCAGGTGACACCAGCACATAGCTTTGCAACGACTCAATGCCGCGATAGGCCAGGAATTTGTCATGGCGGTCAAAAAACTCGGTGGAGGGGCTAAGCACTTCGACCACAAGGCTTGGCTCAGTCAAATGTGTGTTTTGCGCCCGGTCCACAGCGCTGCAGGTGACGACAACATCAGGATAGAAATAGGCTGACTTGTCTTTTTTGTGCACGCGCACCTCCGTGGCCAGAACCATGCATTCAGTGCCTTGCAGTTGCACCTTCAAAGACAGCGCAATGTTGAGGATGACTTGGCTATGCTGGACGCTTCCGCTGGTCATTCCCAACGGGCCTTCGCCCTGCCAACCGTAAATCACGCCGTCCAGGTACTCATGCTTGAACTCGGCCTTTCCTTCCAGCAGAAGGTAGTCTTCCGGCTGAATGTAGTAGGGCAGTTTCTGCGCATATCCCATGTTCGCTCCAATATTCCTAGGCCACAGCCTTCAAATTCTTGCCCGCCTCTTTGTGGTCCAGCGCAGCCTTGATGAAGGCGTTGAACAGCGGGTGCCCGGCCCATGGCGTGGACTTGAATTCGGGGTGAAACTGCACGCCGATGAACCAGGGGTGCAAGCTCTTTGGCAGTTCGATGATCTCGGTGAGCTGCTCGCGCTGCGTCAGCGCCGAGATCACCAGGCCGGCCTGGCGCAGCCGGTCCAGAAAGTTGACGTTGGCCTCATACCGGTGGCGGTGCCGCTCGGTCACCACGTCCCCATAAATCTCGTGCGCGAGTGAGTCTTTGGCAACGTCAGAGCTTTGCGCGCCCAGGCGCATGGTGCCACCCAGATCCGAGTTTTTGTTGCGGGTTTTGATGGTGCCGTCGGCATCTTTCCACTCCGTGATCAGGGCGATCACCGGGTTGGCATTCTCGGCATCAAATTCTGTGCTGTTGGCGTCTTTCAGCCCGGCCACATTGCGCGCAAACTCGATGGTTGCCACCTGCATGCCCAGGCAAATGCCAAGGTAGGGCACTTTGTTCTCGCGTGCAAAACGGGCGGCGCAGATTTTGCCTTCAATGCCGCGCGGACCGAAGCCACCGGGCACCAGCACGGCGTCAAACTTGACGAGCTGCGAGACGTTGTCAGGCAACAGGGACTCTGAATCAATGTAGTCAATCTTCACGCGCACATGGTTTTTCATGCCGGCATGGCGCAGCGCTTCGTTGAGCGATTTGTAGCTGTCGGACAGGTCCACGTACTTGCCGACCATGGCGATGTTGATGTCGCCCTTGGGATGCTCGGTCTCGTACACCAGTTCGTCCCAGCGCCTGAGGTTGGCCGGGGGCGTGTTCAGGCGCAGCTTGTCGCAGATCAGGCCGTCCAGTCCCTGTTCGTGCAGCATGCGCGGCACTTTGAAGATGGTGTCCACATCCCACATGGAGATCACGCCCCACTCGGCCACGTTGGAAAAGAGCGAGATTTTTTCGCGCTCTTCCTTGGGGATGGGCCGGTCGGCGCGGCAGATGAGCGCGTCGGCCTGAATACCGATTTCACGCAACTGCTTGGCGGTGTGCTGGGTCGGTTTGGTTTTCAGTTCGCC
>JAYVNK010000345.1:0-3908 GCA_043758475.1 Comamonadaceae bacterium
ACGATTGGAAGTTTCTACGATGGACATCCAGACCCAACTAAAAGTCAAACTCTTGCTGTCTCCCCGGCATAGCCGGGGGATTACCTATTGGATTTATGACGGTTCCCGCGGCCCAAGCCGTGCCTGTCACCTTGACAGCGGTGCTTAACGGACCCAGCGAATCACCCGTCAACGCATCGCCGGGAAGCGGGTTTGCAACGGTCATTTTTGACGCCGCAGCGCACACCATGAGTGTCTCGGCCAATTTCTCAGGCTTGTCAGGCACCACTACCGCGTCGCATATTCACTGCTGCACCGTGACTCCCCAGGCTGGCACTGTCGGCGTCGCGACTGAAACACCCAGTTTCCTGCTGTTTCCTCTGGGCGTCACTTCCGGTTCGTTCACCGAGCTTTTCAACACGACCCTGGCAGCGTCATTCAACCCCGCCTTTATTGCTGCAAATGGCGGCACGACCGCCGGTGCAGAAGCGGCCCTGTTCGCCGGCATGGTTCTCGGAAAGGCTTATCTCAACATTCACACCACACGCTTTCCGGGTGGCGAAATCCGAGGCTTCCTGGTGCCAGAGCCCGGCAGCCTGGCGCTGCTGGCGCTGGCCTTGGTCGGGCTCGCAGTTACCTGTAGAACCAAGCGCGCGGGCACAGGAAGCACAGCCATCCGCACCTGAATCGTCCTGCAGTCGTGTTGTAGCCAATTTTTCCAGAAAAATTGGCACGTAGCCCCAGTGCTGTATGCATAGTATGCTACTAATAGTGTAGTATCGCCTTGCCCCGATAATTTGGGCATGTCCTCCCCCAAAACCCTGTTCGGCTTCCACGCCATCGGTGTGCGTTTGAAAACCGCGCCCGAGTCGGTGATTGAAATCCATTTTGAGCCGTCGCGCCGCGACGCGCGCATGCGCTCCTTCATTGACCGCGCAGCGGATGCGAAGATTCGCCTGATCGAGGCCGATGGCTTGCAATTGTCCAAGCTCTGCGGCAGCCATGGTCACCAGGGCGTGGTGGCGCGCGTGAAGGCGATTGCGCAGGTCACGTCGCTGGACGAACTGCTGGAGAACCTGGAAGCCGCCAACTCAGCGTTGCCCGAGGCACAGCGCGTGGCCCCCCTGATCCTGGTGCTGGATGGCATCACCGACCCGCACAACCTGGGTGCCTGCCTGCGCGTGGCCGATGGCGCGGGCGTGCACGCGGTGATCGCGCCCAAAGACCACGCGGCAGGCATCAACGCCACCGTGGCCAAGGTGGCCAGCGGCGCAGCCGAGACCGTGCCGTATTTCATGGTGACCAACCTGGCTCGCACCTTGAACGAACTCAAAGAGCGCAACATCTGGGTCATCGGCACCAGCGACGCCGCCACCAAAACCCTCTATCAGGCCGACCTGAAAGGCCCGGTGGCGGTGGTGCTTGGGGCCGAGGGCGACGGCATGCGCCAGCTCACCGCCAAGACCTGTGACGAGCTCATCAGCATCCCCATGCAGGGCGCGGTGGAAAGCCTGAACGTGTCAGTGGCCAGCGGCGTGTGTTTGTATGAGGCGGTGCGCCAGCGCGGCCATTCCTGAACCGATATCCTATGGAGAAATCAATGGGTACTATGAAAAATATATCAAACTATTCATCATGGACGAGGGCTACAGCCGTATTTGTCTCCTTAATTGTGCTCGCAAGCTGCACCCAGGAGCAGCAAAACAAGATCAGCCGCGACATCCAGAACTGGACCGGCACCAATGGCGTTCTGGAGATTTACGCGGGCGACAAGCTGGTGCGGTGTTTCCTGAAAATCGACAAACTCTCTACCGCCCTGGGCACCGACGACAACAAGCCACGGCCCTACCGCTTTGGCTACGGAGTGCTGGACGAAAACCTCAACATGATTGCCGACCCGGGCGAGAAAAAAGTCTATTTTGAGATCAGCGATTACGCGTCGAACTACGTGTTTTTTGAAAGTCCGCGTTGAGATTGAGTTGGATTTCGTCCAAGGCTGAAGGCAACGTCATTTCCCGCACTTGATTCATACGTTGCAGGGTGACTTGAATTGAGGCACGCAGGTGCAATTCGCGGCTTTTAATCACTCGAAATGACAAAACGCTTTCGCGAGTATTTGCACTGGGTTCTGGCTTTTGCGCTCGTCATCTTGACGTTGCTCAATTCCGAGAGATTCGGGGGCATGGCTCTGGCCAACAAGGAGTATGAAGCTGCGCGGTTTTTCTATCGGCTGGGTGCTGCAATCGGCCGCCCAAATGCCCAGAACAACCTGGCAGGGCTCTATGCCGAAGGGCTGGGTGGCCCACGTAGCGACGCACGTGCTGCGCAGTGGTTCCAGAAGGCAGCCGACCAAGGAGTTTTGCAGGCGAAGTTCAATCTTTCAAACTTTTATGAGGAAGGTCGGGGCGTTCCTAGAGACACCAGAAAGGCGATAGCTTTGCTAGAACCAGTCGCTGCGGCAGGCGACATAGACGCGCAGTTCAACCTCGGCAACCTGTATGCCAATGGCAGAGACGATTTTCCCAAGGACACCGTCAAAGGTATCTTTTGGTATGGAAAAGCTGCGGACCGTGGCCACCCTTCCGCGCAGTACAACCTCGGACTTTTGTACATTCTTGGCGTGGACACTCCAAAAAATCAGAGCATTGCCGGAAATTGGTATTTAAAGGCGGCCAAGCAAGGCCACGCAAAAGCCCAACTTGACATTGGAACCATGCTGGCATTTGGATTAGGCATGGACAGAAACGTTGATGAAGGGGTTCGATGGCTGACAATCGCAGCGACTAAACCTGCAAGCGCGGCTGACTTGAAGGTACGGATACGTGAAGTATGCGACGCGAATTTAAACTTGGCGCAAACGGAGTTTTGCGCCGCACGATGACAAGGCACTGCCGGACGGCAGTCTATGTTCTACCCAGCGACGCTAGGTCTATCGCCGCCCCGCAGCATCGGCAGCTTGGCAGCTACAGGGACTGGTCTGTTGTCGGATTGCCTGGCGCGCTGCCCAGTCTACGATGGCAGCGGCCCCAACGTGCGGCGACCATAAGAGTCAGCGCCGAACGTCAAGAAGCCAATTTTGCACTGTATCTGGAGTGCGTTGCTTCCATGAAATCAGCATCACTCCTCCCTCTCCGTGTTGCGCCCAATTTCCGGATCGAACTCGAAGTCGTGCGTGAGCACGCCGAATCTTTGTCGCAGTTTGTCGAGAACGTGGTTCGCACAACCTAAGCCAATGTCAAAAATCAGGTGGTTATGCGCTGTGGCATTGTCGCCATTGAAGCGACCAAGCTTGCAGGCGGCGGCGTTCCCGCAGCAGTAGTGATTGCCAAACCCGAGGCCAAGCTGGCTGCGGCCAGGCAGTCTAAAGCCCAGTGTCGTGAAGGAGTTGCACGGTTGAATTCGGCGAAGCGGTCGCTGAAGACGTGGAGCGGCTTTTTGATTGCGCTGGAACCGCCAACTGGACAGTGCGACAGGCGACCTGCAAATCTCGCCCGTTTCTGTCCCTGCCGCGTAGATCCTGACGCGGCTGCCTAAACCCAGCCCATCCCCCCCAGCACCGCCCCCGCGCCCAGCAACCACAACAGGTGAATTTTGGTGCGCCACACGAGAAAGGCGGTGATGATGGTCAGCACCCACAAAGGCCAGTCGGTTTTTGGGTAGCCGTGCGCGCTGGCCAGTATCCAGCCGGTGGATATCAGCAGGCCAATCACGATGGGTGCCATGCCCTGCTTGAATGCGCGCACGGCCCGCAACTCGCGGTTGCGGTGGCCCCAGCGCGCGGCCATGAAGGTAAGCAGGGTGCTGGGCAGCAGGATGCCCGCCATCGTGACCGCCATACCCAGCAGCGCCATGCCCCAGGCGGGCGGGCCCGCCGCAATGCCACCCGCAGCGTTGAGCCCGATGTTCCAGCCCATCAGTGCAACAAAAAG
>JAYVNK010000346.1:0-3890 GCA_043758475.1 Comamonadaceae bacterium
CCCCAACGGTGGGCGCGAAGTGCGTCAGCCGCTCCAGAAATATCTGCCTGGCCTGCCGCATCAGCCAGGCCTGCACCGCATCCTTGATCTGATCGGGCGTGGCCGTGCGTGGCAAGCCCAGCAGCAACTGCGCAGAGCTTGTCCCGCCGCTGGCATCCTTGGTCTGAAGCGCTGCGCCCGCGCCGCAAAGTACTTGGCGCGCGTCCAGCACCACGGTGAGCGGTTGACCCAAAAATAGCAGCGTGCAACCATCGGCCCAGTCAATACGGCTGGCGTCCAGACGCTGGCCCCGGGACCGGGTTTCCTGCAGCTTTTTCAAAATCCAGTCAGCTTTATCCCGCACCGCGTTGTCCACTTCGATCAGCGGCACCCAGGACGGCGCACTGACCGCCAGCCCGTCCGGCCCCACCGTGAAGCCGATGGTGCGGCGTTTGCCGCGCCGGAAGGCATACGCCACCAGCACGCTGCCCAGCATGGCCTCGCGCACTGCGCGCGGGTGGCGAAAGGTGGCGGGGGCCAGCGCCTGCTGCAGCGTTTGCAGCGGCAGGTGGTTGCCTGGCACGGGCGGATTTGCTACATTTTCAATAGCGTCTGATGCAGGCAAATCCTGGGCCATCGGTTCAATCAGCTCTATTTCAGGGTGTTTGTCAGGTGGCCGCTGCCGTGCCACCGGTTGGCGGCCGCTCAGTGGCTTGGCCGCGCGTTCGGGCGGCAACTCATCGGCACTGCGTTCAAACAGGTCCAGGGTGAATTGCAACAGGCGCTGCATCATGGCCTTGAGATGGCAAGCGCCTAGCGGTAAGCGTCGGGGTCCAGCCGACGCATTTCAGCCTCGATCCAGGCCTCCACCTCACGCATCAGCTCATCGGGCTTGCGACCCACGCTGGAAATCGCCGGGCCAATCGAAAAATCCACAATGCCCGGCGTTTTGATGAAGGCTTTGCGCGGCCAGCACTTGGCCGACGTCACGGCAATCGGCACCACCGGCGCGCCGGTTTCAATCGCCAGCCGGGTGCCGCCTGATTTGTACACGCCCTGCTCGCCGCGCGGAATGCGGGTGCCTTCAGGGAACATGATGACCCAGGTGCCCGTGGCCATCAGCCGCTTGCCCTGCGCCACCACCTTGGCAAAGGCCTGGCTGCGCTGGCTGCGGTCGATGTGGATCATGTCCATGCGCGCCATGGCCCAGCCAAAAAACGGGATGTACAGCAGCTCCTTCTTGAACACATAGGCCAGCGGATGCGGCATGAGGGTCGGCATGCACAGCGTTTCCCAGGTGCTTTGGTGTTTGACCAGCAACACCGCCGCACTGGTCTGGCCGGTGGGCAGGTTGTCCATGCCCGTGATGCGGTTCTGGATGCCCAAAATCACATTGCCGCCCCTGACGGCCACCCGCAGCCAGCCTGCACACCACCAGTACATCGTGGTGCTGCGGATGAACAGGGAGGCAATCACCACAAACGTGGCCCACGGGATCACAGTGGCGGCCATCCAGAGCAAATGAAGAATCGAGCGAATCAGTGGCATGAAGGATTTTTTAAAAAGAAAACAAGCACAAGCCGAGGCGATGATTGCCTGAGTTGCTATTATTTTTGAGTTGAATCAGACCCACCCGTTCCGCGCGCCAGGATGAAGTCGACAAACGCCGGCAGGTCTGGGTGCAGCACCGTTCCGACTGGCAAGCCGTCAGGTCGGCCGCCTGCCGCAAAGGGGGCGGACTTGCCGGTCAGCACCAGGTGCGGCTCGCAGCCCGCGGTGGCACCGGCCACCAGGTCTCGCACCGAGTCCCCCGCCGTGGGCACGCCCGACAGCGGCACGCCGAAGCGGGAACCAATCTGCTCGAACAGGCCTGGCAGCGGCTTGCGGCAGTTGCACAGCTCTTCCGGGCTGTGCGGGCAATAAAACACCGCATCAATCCGCCCGCCCACGGCCGCCAGCATTTTGTGCATCTTGGCGTGCATGGCGTTGAGCGACGCCACATCAAACAGCCCCCGGCCCAGCCCCGACTGGTTGGACGCCACCACCACATGCCAGCCCGCATGGTTGAGCCGTGCAATCGCCTCCAGCGCGCCCGGCAGCGGGTGCCATTCATCCGGCGTTTTGACGAAGTCGTCACTGTCAGCGTTGATGGTGCCGTCGCGGTCGAGAATGACAAGTTTCATGCGGGTATCCGGTCAAGTGGCCAGCTTGGACAAATCCGCCACGCGGTTCATGGCGGCGTGCAGGGTGGCCAGCAGACTCAGGCGGTTGGCCTTGAGGGCCGGGTCGTCGGCGTTGACCATCACGGTGTTGAAAAACTCGTCCACCGGCGCCTTCAGCGTGGCCAACGCCTGCAAATTAGCCGTGTAATTGCCACTGTCCCACGCATTGTTTGCCTGCTCAGCTATTGATTCAATAGCAGATGCAAGGGCTTTTTCGGCCGGTTCTTGCAGCAGTGCGGCGTTCACCGTGGGCTGAACTGCGCCGTCGGCCTTTTTCAGGATGTTGCCGACGCGCTTATTGGCCGCCGCCAGGGCTGGGGCTTCGGGCAGCGCTGCGAAGGCGCGGACGGCGGCCAGGCGTTTGGGCACGTCGCCCAGTTGCTGGGGTTTCAGGGCCAGCACGGCATCGACTTCTTGGGCCGTGTAGCCCTGGTCGCGCAGGGAACCGGCGAGGCGGTCGTAGATGAAGTCAACCACGGCCGCTGATGCGTCAGTGATCTTGTCGCCAAAGACGGGCACCGCATTCGCCACCAGCTCGTGCAGGGACACTGGCAGGCTCCTCTCCACCAGCATCCTAATCACCCCCAGCGCATGCCGACGCAGCGCAAACGGGTCCTTGTCGCCCGTGGGCACATTGCCAATGCCGAACATGCCGACCAGCGTTTCCAGCTTGTCGGCCACCGCCACCGCCACCCCCACATCGTTGCGCGGCAAACTGTCGCCTGCAAAACGCGGTTTGTAGTGGTCTTCAATGGCGTCGGCCACCTTCACGGACAAGCCGTCGTTCAACGCGTAGTAGCGGCCCATGGTGCCTTGCAGCTCAGGGAATTCGCCCACCATGTCGGTGACCAGATCGGTCTTGGCGAGTTGTGCGGCAAGGGCGGCCTGCGCTGCCAGGGCGTCACCGCCAAGTTGCTGACCGATGGCACGTGCAATGGCGCGCACCCGTTCCATGCGCTCGCCCTGGCTGCCCAGTTTGTTGTGATAAACCACTTTGGCCAGCCCCTCCACGCGGGCGGCCAGCGTCTTTTTGCGGTCCTGGTCAAAGAAAAACTTGGCGTCGGCCAGGCGTGGGCGCACCACGCGCTCGTTGCCGCCAATCACCAGGCTGGTGTCATCCGGGTTGATGTTGCTGACGATCAAAAAATGGCTCGTCAACTTACCAAAGGCGTCAAGCAGCGGGAAGTACTTCTGATTGGCCTTCATTGTCAGGATCAGGCATTCTTGCGGCACGTCCAGGAATTCCGCCTCAAACTTGCACACCATCACATTGGGCCGCTCAACTAGCGCCGTCACTTCGTCAAGGAGTGCATCGTCAATTACGCCATTGGGGTCGGTTAACGGAAAGTGCTGCGCAGGCGCACGATTTGTTAATTGGCGGCGAATCTCTTCTTTGCGCTCGGCAAAACTGGCGATCACTGCGCCGTCGTCCTGCAGTTGCTGCGCGTAGCTGTCGGCATGCCGCAGCACAACGGGGTCCACCAGCGCTTCAAACCGGTGGCCGTGCGTGCTGTTGCCCGCCTTCAAGCCCAGTGCCTGAATCGGCACCACGTCCGCGCCATGCAGCGCCACCAATCCATGCGCGGGGCGCACAAAGCTCACGCTGGTCCAGCCCGGCATGGCGCAGTCTGACTGCAGCTGGTAGGCCATGACCTTGGGGATGGGCAGCTTGGCAATCGCCTCCAGCAG
>JAYVNK010000347.1:0-11835 GCA_043758475.1 Comamonadaceae bacterium
CCGGGTGAAATCCTCGGGGTGGTGGGCGAATCAGGCGCGGGCAAGTCGCTCACCGGCGCAGCCATCATCGGCCTGCTGGAGCCGCCGGGGCGCATTGCCGGTGGCCAAATATTGCTGGAAGGCCAGCGCATTGACAATCTGGGTTTTGACGCCATGCGCCACATTCGGGGGCGGCGCATTGGCGCAATTTTTCAGGACCCGCTCACGTCGCTCAACCCGCTGAACACGGTGGGTGCGCAGTTGATCGAGACGATTCTGGCGCACCTGCCGGTGAGCCGCAAAGAAGCACGTAACCGCGCCATCTCCCTGCTGCAAGACACTGGCATTCCGGCCGCAGCCGAGCGCCTTGACCACTACCCGCACCAGTTCTCGGGCGGCATGCGGCAGCGCGTTGTGATTGCACTGGCGCTGGCGGCCGAGCCCAAGCTGATCGTGGCCGACGAGCCCACCACCGCGCTGGACGTGTCGATCCAGGCGCAGATCATCATGCTGCTCAAAAACATCTGCAAGCAGCGCGGCGCGGCGGTGATGCTGATCACCCACGACATGGGCGTGATTGCCGAGACCTGCGATCGCGTGGCCGTGCTGTACGCCGGGCGGGTGGCCGAAATCGGCCCGGTGCATGAGGTCATCAACCACCCGGCACACCCGTACACCGTGGGCCTGATGGGCGCAATTCCGGACATCACCAAAGAGGTCGAGCGCCTGAGCCAGATTGACGGCGCCATGCCTCGCCTGAACGCCATTCCACCGGGCTGCGCCTTCAACCCGCGCTGCCCCAAGACCTTTGACAAATGCAAAAGGCAGCGCCCTGATTTGATGAACGCCGGCGTGACGCGGGCGGCCTGCTGGCTGCATGAGGGCGCAGCTGCATGAGCGCGACAGTGAGTACATCGCGGCAATTCCCCGACGGGCCGCCCCGAGGGGAATTAGCCCCCTCGGGGGGCAGCGCAGCACACGCCGTGGCAAGCGTGGGGGCTGCGTTAGTCCAGGCAACAGATTTGGCAATGACCTTCGACGTGTCGCCGCCGTGGCTCAACCGCGTCCTGGAACGCAAACCCAAAGTCTTCCTGCACGCAGTGGACGGCGTGAGCTTCGAGATTGAAAAAGGCAAAACACTGGCGCTGGTAGGCGAATCGGGCTGCGGCAAAAGCACGGTGGCCAAGCTGCTGGTGGGCCTGTACGAGCCCACACGCGGCGGCTTGAAGTTTGACGGGCAGGACGCGCACGCCGCTTTCAAAACGCCGCAGGGCCTGGGCTTGCGCCGTCGCATCCAGATGATTTTTCAGGACCCCTATGCGTCGCTGAACCCGCGCTGGATTGTGCAGGACATTGTGGGCGAGCCGCTCACCGAGCATGGCCTGATCACCGACCCTGAACAACTGAAAGCACGCGTCGGCGAGCTGCTGCAATCGGTGGGCTTGAGCCCGCTGGACATGCCCAAATACCCGCATCAGTTCTCGGGCGGCCAGCGCCAGCGCATCTCGATTGCCCGCGCACTGGCCACGCAGCCTGATTTTCTGGTGTGCGATGAGCCCACGTCGGCGCTGGACGTGAGCGTGCAGGCGCAGGTGCTCAACATCATGAAAGACCTGCAGCGCCGGCTGGGGCTCACTTACCTGTTCATCTCGCACAACCTGGCCGTGGTGCGACACGTGAGCGACCAGGTCGGCGTGATGTACCTGGGCCGCCTGGTGGAGCTGGCCGACAAGCAGACCCTGTTTGCCAGCCCGCGCCACCCCTACACCCGCATGCTGCTCGATGCGATTCCCAAAATGCACGACGTGGGCCGTGCTCGCACGCCAGTGCAGGGCGAGGTGCCCAACCCGCTCAACCCGCCGCCGGGCTGCGCCTTCAACCCGCGTTGCCCGCATGCCAACGCGCGCTGCCGCAACGAGCGGCCCGCGCTCAAGACCATTGCGGGTATCAAAATCGCCTGCCACGCTGTGCAAGAGGGACGGCTGTAGCCGCCTTGCTGAACTTCCGCGATGGGTTAACCCAGGTAGCAGCACGTCAGCCGTGGCCAACCGGCTGCCCGGTCGCCGAACCAGTTTGCTATATATTACATATCTATATAGCTATATTGGACAAGGGCCATAGGCATTTTTCATTGGTTTTACGACAAATTCCCTGTTTTGATGCGGGACTCTCGCCCCGCAGGGCGTTTAACGGCTAGCATCCGCAACCATGGGGTCAACACATTTTGGATTTGAATCGGTAGACGCTGGTGCCAAGGCGGCCCGCGTGCGTGGCGTATTTGATTCCGTTGCACCCAAATATGATTTGATGAACGACCTGATGTCGCTGGGCCTTCACCGGGCCTGGAAGGCTTACACGGTGCTGGTGGCCGATGTGAGGGACGGCCACAAGGTGCTGGACATTGCCGGCGGCACGGGCGACCTGGCACTGGCTTTCTCCAGAAAGGTGGGCAAATCGGGCCAAGTGGTGCATACCGACATCAACGAGGCCATGCTGCGCACCGGGCGTGACCGCCTGCTGGACGCGGGGGTGGCGCTGCCGACGTTGGTGTGCGATGCCGAGAAGCTGCCATTTCCCAGCCATCATTTTGACGTCGTCAGCGTGGCATTTGGTCTGCGTAACATGACAGACAAAGACACGGCGCTTGCCGAGATGAACCGGGTGCTCAAACCCGGCGGCAAGCTGCTGGTGCTTGAGTTCTCCAAGGTAGCCAAACCTTTGGAAAAAGCCTACGACTGGTATTCGTTCAAAATCTTGCCGAATTTGGGCAAGCTGGTGGCGGGGGATGATTCGAGTTACCGGTACCTTGCGGAGTCGATCCGGGTGCACCCGGGACAGGCAGAGTTAAAAGCCATGATGATCAAAGGCGGCTTTGGCCATGTGGACTACCACAACCTTACTGGCGGCATGGTGGCGTTGCATGCTGGAATCAAGTGCTAGACAATAGGGGCATGGGGATGTGCATTGGCACTGGAAACGCAACAGCAGAGAGTGTTGACGTTTTCACTTGTATTTTGACAGTTGGTATCCATCTATTCACTACTTAGGAGGCACTATGAAACTTTGGGCTTTTATTCTTGCAACGACGCTGGCTCTGGCCGGCTTCAACGCCGACGCTGCCAAGCGTCTTGGCGGCGGTGGTTCTGTCGGCAAGCAGTCGAATAACGTGACCCATCGCGATGCAGCCCCATCGGCTCCTGGCGGAGCTGCCCAAAACGCTGCCAAGCCTGCGCCCGCAGCGGCTGCTGCGCCTGCTGTAGCGCCCAAGAAACCCTGGGGTGCGATGCTGGGCGGCCTGGCCGCTGGCTTGGGCCTGGCCGCGTTGGCCCATTCCCTGGGCATGGGTGGCGCACTGGGCAATATTGTGATGTTCGGCTTGATGGCCTTGGCAATCATGCTTGCGGTGGGCTGGTTTATGCGCCGCAGGGCCCAAGGTGCTGGGCAAGGCTCTGCGCAAAATGGCGTTGAGAACAAGTCGCCATTTGCGTTTCAGGGTGCCGGTGCAGGCGGTGCGCCTGTGTCTGAGCCCAAGCCCTACAGGCCAGAAAACGTTGGCAACGATGCCTCTGCCCGTCCGTGGGAGCGCAGCAACGGCATGCCGCTGGATGCAGGGCACCAGACCTCGGGCTCGATGATCGGCTCTGCATTGACGGGGTCACAAAACTGGGGCGTGCCAGCGGGCTTCGATACCGAAGGTTTCCTCAAGGCCGCAAAAGGCAACTTCATCACCCTGCAAGCCGCTTGGGACAAGTCTGACATCACTGCCCTGCGCGTGATGATGACTGACAGCATGCTCAAGGAAATCCAGACCCAGCTGGCCGAGCGTGAAGTTCACACCGGTGGCCCGGTCAACCATACCGACGTGGTGATGCTGGAGGCGAGCCTGCTCGGCATTGAAGACCTTGGCGACGACTACATGGCCAGCGTCGAGTTTTCTGGCATGATCAAGGAAGACCCGTCGAGCGGCCCCAGCCCGTTCCGCGAGGTCTGGAACATGACCAAACCCAAGAGCGGCCATAGCGGCTGGCTGGTTGCAGGCGTGCAAGCCTTGCAGTAATCCTTTCAATTCGAAAAGCGCCGCAATGGCGCAATAATCGCAATAATCGGGGACTATGGCAACACAGTCCCCGTTTTCTATCCTGACGCCGCCTGCCTGGGCAATAGACGAAGGCCAGCGCCGCATCGTACTGCTTTTGAACCATATTTTGATGCAGGAAAAAGAAGCCACCAGCCGCCTTGCGCGGCAAAAAGGCCGTGTGGTGCTGATGCAATGGCGTTTTTTTGCAATGAAATTAATAGCAACCCCGGCGGGCTTGCTCGATCTGGCAGACCCCGCAGCGCCGCCCGACCTGACGCTGGTGGTGACGCAGGACTCGCCCATTGCCATTGCCCAGGCGTTGTTGCGTGGCGACAAACCAGGGGTTCGCATTGAAGGCGACGTGCAACTGGCGGCTGAGGTCAACTGGCTGGTGGACCACATCCGCTGGGACATCGAAGAAGACATGTCGCGCATCATGGGCGATGTGCCCGCCCACATGCTGGGCCGGGCGGTGCGGGCCATCGGCGGCGCGCTGCGCCAGTTTGCTGGAGGAAGCGGCGGCACCCACACACCCGGTGGTGGTGCAACCCGATGAGGCGGCTGTACCGCGGCGCTTTCATCGTCTGGATCGTATTGCGCTATGGCCTGGACGAACTCGTCCTGACCAGCTTCCAGAAGCCCTGGCTGCACGTGCTGGCGCGCATAGTGTCGGTCGGTCGCAATCTGGGCGCGCCGCGCGGCCAGCGCCTGCGCGAGGCGCTAGAACGCCTGGGCCCCATCTTTGTCAAGTTTGGGCAGGTGCTGTCAACCCGGCGAGATTTGATGCCGCGGGACATTGCCGATGAGCTGGCGCGCCTGCAAGACCGGGTGCCGCCGTTTCCATCTGATGTGGCGGTAGCCATCATAGAGCGCGCATTTGGCAGGCCGGTGGGCCAGGTTTTCTCGTCGTTTGACCGCGAGCCCATCGCCAGCGCGTCGATCGCGCAGGTTCATTTTGCCAAGCTGGTGGACCGCGATGGCAACGAGCGCGATGTGGCCGTCAAGGTGCTGCGCCCCGGCATGCTGGGTGCGATCGAAAAAGATCTGGGCCTGATGCGCATGATGGCCGGCTGGGTCGAAGGCCTGTCTGACGACGGCAAGCGCCTCAAGCCGCGCGAGGTGGTGGCTGAGTTTGACAAGTACCTGCATGATGAGCTGGACCTGGTGCGCGAAGCGTCCAGCGCCGCGCAACTGCGGCGCAACATGGCCGGACTGGACCTTGTGCTGATCCCCGAGATGTACTGGGATTTCTGCACCACCGATGTGATCGTGATGGAGCGGATGTACGGCATTCCCATCAGCCAGGTGGCTAAATTGCGCGAGGCGGGTGTGGACATCGCCAAGCTGGCGCGCGATGGCGTGACGCTGTTTTTCACGCAGGTGTTCCGGGATGGCTTTTTTCATGCGGACATGCATCCCGGCAATATCCAGGTCAGCGTGGACCCGGCTACCTTTGGACGCTATATTTCGCTGGATTTCGGCATCGTTGGCACCTTGACCGAGATTGACAAAGAGTACCTGGCTCAAAACTTCACCGCGTTTTTCCGACGCGATTACAAGCGCGTGGCCGAGCTGCACATTGAATCCGGCTGGGTGCCTGCGGGCACGCGGGTGGACGAGCTGGAGAGCGCCATCCGCGCCGTGTGCGAGCCTTATTTCGACCGCCCGCTCAAGGAAATTTCGCTTGGACTGGTGCTGATGCGCCTGTTCCAGACGTCCCGCCGTTTTCAGGTGGAGATCCAGCCGCAGCTAGTGCTGCTGCAAAAAACCCTGCTCAACATCGAGGGGCTGGGGCGCGACCTCGACCCGGACCTTGATTTGTGGAACAGCGCCAAGCCGTTTCTTGAAAAATGGATGATCGAGCAGGTGGGGCCGCAAAAGTTGATCAACCAGCTCAAAGACCAGGCTCCGCGCTACGCCACGCTATTGCCCGAACTGCCGCAGTTGCTGCATGATTTTCTCAAGCAGCGCCCTGGCAACAACCATCAGCGCCAACTCGAAGAACTGCTGGTGGAGCAGAAGCGCACCAACCGTTTGCTGCAGGCCCTGATTTATGGCGGCATCGGGTTTGCGTTGGGCCTGCTGGCCATGCAGCTTGTGGTGCGCGTGCGGGTGTTTTAGGGTTTGTTTAAGCTGCCCGCCTTATAATCGAGAGCTTTGCCGGGCTACTTGCCGGCCCTACCCGAGTCCCACCCCAGAGCCATGCCTATTTACGCTTACAAATGCGAGTCTTGCGGGCACGCCAAAGACGTTTTGCAGAAGATGTCAGACACGCCGTTGACCGACTGTCCTGCCTGCAGTGCCTCAATGTTCAAAAAGCAGCTCACTGCGGCAGGCTTCCAGCTCAAGGGCTCGGGCTGGTACGCGACCGACTTCAAGGGCGGTGGCAACGCGGGTGCGCCCGTGAGTGATAAATCCGAGGCAGGATCCAGCACAGCGGGTGCGTCTGGCACTGGCGAATCCAAAGCCAGCGAATCTAAAACCGAATCAAAGAGTGATGCCAAACCTGCGGCCCCTGCGCCCAGCAAACCTTCTGACGGCGCGTCCGGCAAATCCCCGGCAGCCTGAACCTTGCGGCCCATCCAATGCCCATCAAAAAATATCTCATCACCGGCCTGCTGGTGTGGCTTCCGCTGGCCATCACCGTCGGCGTGCTGGCATGGCTGGTGGGAATACTGGACGGCGTCTTTGGCGGCGTGCTGTCGGGCTTTGAGGCTTTCATGCCCGACGCTGCCAAGCCAGTCATCGACCGGCTACGGGCCATTCACGGCCTGGGTGTCATTTTGGTGTTTGTCACGTTGCTGGTCACGGGCGCGCTGGTGTCCAACGTGGCAGGGCGCTGGATGCTGCGCCAGTGGGACCGGCTTTTCACCAACATTCCGATTTTCAAGTCGATCTATGTGGGCGTCAAAAAAGTATCCGATACGCTTTTTTCCAGCAACGGCAACGCGTTTCGCAAGGCCATGCTGATCCAGTATCCGCGCCCAGGGGCCTGGACCATCGCATTCCAGACCGGCGCACCCAGCGGCGAAGTCGCCCGACATTTGAGCCCTGACTTTGTGAGCGTTTATGTGCCGACCACGCCGAATCCGACCAGCGGTTTCTTCTTGATGGTGCCGCGCAGCGAGGTGATTGAGCTGGAGATGAGCGTGGACCAGGCGCTGACATACGTCATCTCCATGGGCACCGTCGCGCCTGAGCCGTCTCCATTTTCAACATTTTCAACATTTCTGCCGGCCAGCGCTGGCACCCTTGTTCCTCCCAAATGATTTTTTAGCCGCGCCGTCCCGTGGCGTGGCGTATTGAAAGCAAGCACATGGCCATGCGTTCCCATTATTGCGGTCTGGTGACCGAAGCCCTGATGGGCCAATCTGTGTCCCTGTGCGGCTGGGTCAACCGCCGGCGCGACCATGGCGGCGTCATCTTTGTTGACCTGCGCGACCGCGAAGGCTACGTGCAAATCGTGTGCGACCCCGACCGTGCCGACATGTTCAAGACCGCCGAAGGCCTGCGCAACGAGTTTTGCATTCAGGTCAAGGGCATGGTGCGCGCGCGCCCGGATGGCACCGTCAACGACAACCTCAAGAGCGGCAAGATCGAAGTGCTGTGCCATGAGTTGATCGTGCTGAACCCTTCCGTCACGCCGCCGTTCCAGCTGGACGATGACAACCTGTCTGAGACCACGCGCCTGACGCACCGAGTGCTGGACCTGCGCCGCCCTTACATGCAAAACAACCTGATGCTGCGCTACCGCGTGTCAATGGAAGTGCGCAAGTTTCTGGATGCCAATGGCTTTGTGGACATCGAAACCCCGATGCTCACCAAATCCACGCCCGAGGGCGCGCGCGATTACCTGGTGCCCAGCCGCGTGCACCCGGGCATGTTTTTCGCGCTGCCGCAGTCACCCCAACTGTTCAAGCAGCTGCTCATGGTGGCCGGGTTTGACCGCTACTACCAGATCACCAAATGCTTCCGCGACGAAGACCTGCGCGCCGACCGCCAGCCCGAGTTCACCCAGATCGACATTGAAACCTCGTTCCTGGACGAGGAAGAAATCCGCGCCATGTTCCAGGGCATGATCACCACGGTTTTCAAGAACACCATCAACGTCGATCTTGGCGATTTCCCGGTGATGGCGTTCTCTGAAGCCATGCATCGCTACGGCTCAGACAAGCCTGATTTGCGCGTCAAACTTGAATTCACCGAAGTCACAGACGTGATGAAAGACGTGGACTTCAAGGTCTTCGCCGGTGCTGCCACCATGAAGGGTGGCCGTGTGGTGGCGCTTCGCGTCCCTGGCGGTGCCAAGGAGGCCGGTGGCTTGAGCCGGGGCGAGATTGATGCTTACACCGAGTTCGTCAAAATCTATGGCGCCAAGGGGCTGGCGTACATCAAGGTCAATGGGCTCGCCAGTGGCCGCGAGGGGTTGCAAAGCCCCATCGTCAAAAACATCCACGACAAGGCACTCACGGCCGTTCTGGAACGGACCGGTGCCCAAGACGGCGACCTGATTTTCTTTGGTGCCGACAAGGAAAAAATCGTCAATGACGCGATTGGTGCGCTGCGCATCAAGATTGGCCACAGCGAGTTTGGCAAGAATAACGGCCTGTTTGAAAAAGGCTGGCGTCCGATGTGGGTGGTGGACTTCCCGATGTTCGACTTCGACGAAGAAGCCCAACGCTACACCGCAACACACCACCCCTTCACGGCACCCAAAGACGGCCACGAAGACTGGATGGTTACCGCGCCCGAGAAGTGCATCTCCAAGGGCTACGACATGGTCTTGAACGGCTGGGAGATGGGTGGCGGTTCGGTGCGTATCCACCGCGCGGACGTGCAGCAAAAAGTGTTCGATGCCCTCAAGATCACACCTGAAGAAGCTCAAGAGAAATTCGGTTTCCTGCTGGACGCCCTGCAATACGGCGCGCCACCGCACGGTGGCCTGGCCTTTGGCCTGGATCGCATCGTCACGCTCATGACCGGTGCCGAGTCGATCCGCGACGTGATCGCCTTCCCCAAGACCCAGCGAGCCCAGTGCCTGCTGACACAGGCCCCCAGCCCGGTGGACGAGAAGCAGTTGAAGGAACTGCACATCCGACTGCGCAGCGTGGAGGCGGTGAAACCCGCTTGAATGCGTTGTTCCGGTGCGTTGTTCCGGTGCGTTTGCCGGTTGCGTTGGCCCAGTTGCGGTCAGACCAGTGAATGGCTAAAATAGCTATTCCTCGTTTAGCAGAGCAGTCAAAGGAGCAAAGTCATGCACATCACCGCCACTGAAGCCAAAAACCGGTTTGGATACGTCTGCGCGCAAGCCAAGACAGGGCCTGTCGTGATTGAGAAAGACGGGCGTCCTGATTCGGTCATCGTTTCGTATGACGATTTCCAGGCGCTGACAGTCGCGGCAACAAGCAAATCAGCGGCCCAGCGCAAGAGAGAGTTCAGCGAGACGTACAAGGATTGGATTGCCCTGCAAAACGCCAATTTTGAGCAAAACGGGCTTTGGTGCGAAGGACTCGTGCCCTGGATGGAGAAGGCTTGATGCCGCAGTTTGATGTTTACGCCAATCCACAGCCCGAGTCCCGCGAGTCGGTGCCCTATGTTATGGACATTCAGAACGCCTTGATCGACCCATTGGCAACCCGACTGGTCATGCCAATTTCCCGTCTGGGCGTTGGACAGGTCAAGCTCCCACGGAATCTTTGCCCTGAGGTAGACATTTCTGGCGAGGCGCTAACGTTGATGCCGCATCTCTCAGCGCCAGTGGCAGCCCGGCTTTTGAAAACCCCTGTGGCGTCTCTGGGTCACCGGTCGCATGAAGTGATGTCAGCCCTGGATGCCGTGACGTCAGGGTTCTGACATCAAGCCCTTCAAAATCCCCGAATCCGTGCTGGTGGTGATTTACACCCCGGCGCTGGACGTACTGCTCATAAAGCGCGCTGATTCCGCCCCGGATGTCCCTGATTTCTGGCAATCGGTGACTGGCAGCCAGGACAGCATTCAAGAGGCGTTTTGCGATACCGCCGCCCGCGAGGTGCTTGAAGAAACCGGCATTGACTGCCGCGTCGGTTCCAGCCTGGCGAAGGAATTGTCCGACTGGCATCTGGAAAACGTGTATGACATTTATCCCCGCTGGCGCCACCGCTATGCGCCTGGCGTCTCGCGCAACACCGAGCATCTGTTTGGCCTGCGGGTGCCCGCTGGCGCGCCAGTAGCGCTCAACCCGCGCGAGCACACCGCAAGCCAATGGTTGCCATGGCAGCAGGCCGCGCAGAAGTGTTATTCACCGTCCAATGCCGAGGCGATCTTGATGCTCCCTCGGTTCATCGCCCAAAGCGGCTGACAATACAGCCATGACCCCCGTGCCTAAACTTCTTCGTGTGGCAACCTACAACATCCACAAGGGTGTGCAGGGCATCGGCCCCCGGCGGCGGCTGGAAATCCACAACCTGGGCCACGCGGTGGAACAGCTGGATGCCGATGTGGTGTGCCTGCAGGAGGTGCGCAAGCTGCACCGGCGCGAAGCCCAGTTTTTCAGCCAGTGGCCGGAGATGGCCCAGGCCGAGTTTCTGGCACCGGAAGGGTATGAAGCGGTTTACCGCACCAATGCCGTCACGCGCCACGGCGAACACGGCAACGCCATGCTCTCGCGCTGGCCCGTGATGGCGCACCAGCATGAAGACATGTCGGACCACCGCTTTGAGCAACGCGGCCTGCTGCACTCCGAGGTCTTGGTGCATGGACTGGCAGTGCACGTGGTGGTGGTGCACCTGGGGCTGATTCGGGCGAGCCGGGTGCGTCAGGTGGCCCAGGTGCAGCGCTTTATTGAGCGAGAGGTGCCGGCAGACGCGCCGCTGATTGTTGCAGGTGACTTCAATGACTGGGGCGCTCTGGTCAACCGGGCGTTGTCTGCCATTGAACTGGTAGCGTTTCAAGAGGCCCGCTACCCCACGTACCCGTCAAAAATGCCCTTGGTACAGCTCGATTATGTCTACGCGCGCGGCTTGACGCCATTGGGCGTGCATGTGCCCAACGGGCGAATATGGGGCCGCATGTCGGACCATCTGCCGCTGATCGCCGAGTTTGCGCTGCCCGGTTGATGCGCCGCTCGCCCAAACTCACAACCCGCCCCACACGTCCTGCGCAGCACCCGCAATTTTAGAGATGGCGCTACCGCACCTTCATGATGGCCATACAGTGCAACTGCTGCAGGGCGGCCAGGAATTTTTTCCGGCTTTGGTCCGTGTCATTGATGCAGCCCGGTTTGAAGTCCGGTTTGAAACCTATATTTTCAACTTCGATGCCTCGGGCCAGACCGTGGCCGAAGCGCTGGTGCGCGCTGCCGGGCGCAAGGTTGCCGTCACCCTGATGATGGACGGTGCGGGCACGCCAAGCCTGCCGCCGGAGTGGAGCGCCCGCTTTGATGCAGCGGGTGTGACGTGGCACATCTTCTCGCCGCTGGGGCGCATTGGCTGGTTCATTCCCAGCCGCTGGCGGCGGCTGCACCGCAAGCTGTGCGTGGTCGATGGGCACACCGCATTCTGTGGCGGCATCAATGTGCTGGATGATTTTTATGACCCCAACCATGGTGCGCTCGACTCGCCCCGCTTCGATTTCTCCGTGCAGGTCACGGGCCCTTTGGTGCGTGCGGTGGCCGAGACCACGGCGCAGTTCTGGTGGCGATCCCAAGCCGCAAAGGAAGCGCGGGAGCGTGATTTCCCGCAGGCCTGGGCGGCACTGCAGTCGGCGGTGCGGCCTGGCGTGCAGTCGCACGAGAACGGTGG
>JAYVNK010000348.1:0-3863 GCA_043758475.1 Comamonadaceae bacterium
AACACCTCGTTGACAAGGCCGCAGCCGAGCGCCCTGGCTGCGCCCATGCGCCTGCCGGTATAGGCCAGCTCTTTCACCACGCCCAGCGGAATCAGCTTGGGCAGGCGCTGCAACGTGCCTACGTCGGCCACCAGGCCAATGTTGATTTCCTGAATGCAGAAAAACGCGTCTGCCGTGGCGTAGCGCATGCAGCAGGCCGTCACCAAGTCCACCGCGCCACCAATGCAGCCGCCCTGGATCGCCGCAATCACCGGAATTCGCAGCGTCTCGATTTTGGTGAACGTGCTCTGGATGTCCTTGAGCTTGTCAAAAATAGCGGCGCGGCTTTCGGGGCTCTGGTCGCTCATCAGGTCTGCACCGCTGAAGGTCTCCAGCGCCATGCCCGCGCTGAAGTGCTTGCCGCTGCTTGATATCACCAGCACGCGCGCCTCCGTGCCCCGGTGCAGTTGTGTCAGCACGCCATCCAGTTCGCGCCAGAAGGTAGGGTGCATGGTGTTCAATGCCTGCGGTTTGTTGAGCACCAGGTGGGCGATGTCATTGGCAATGCTGAGGGTGAAGCAGGTCAGCACCGCTGGTTCAGTGGTTTGCATTTGGGTTTGGGTTGGGGCTGTGGGTTCGGTGTGGGCGGTGTTCATGCCCTTACTTTAAATCAGACTTGAGACCGGCATTTTTGGCGCACCCGTTACGTTTTCAGAGCGTTCAGTCCTACTTTTAGGATCCGTTATATTTTTTGAATCCAGTTACCGTTTGCTGGCGTATCAGCAGCATGACATTTTTTTTGTGCTACGTTGCCAAAAAGTAAGAAAAAGTCAAGATTTTTCATACGGGCTCATTTTTATTCATACATTTGAATTTGTGCCCAAGCCATGAACCCACATTCTCTCAACCCGAGCAAGTCCAACATGCATCACCGAGTCGCCAAAACGTGCTGCCTTTTCAAGCAAAACCGGGTCACTGCCGCTGTGGCAGGCGTGATGGCTGGCGGGTGCCTGCTTCACGCAGCCGCGTGGGCTCAGGCGACCCTGGACGCCCCCAGCGCCACGCTGGCCCCAGTGCAAATCCAAGGTTCGCGCAACAGCGTGCTGGGCGATGCGGGCACCGCCAACGAAGGCGTGGTCACGCAGCAGCAACTCGAAGCGCGCACGGTCTACCGGCCCGGCGAGTTGCTGGAAGCGGTGCCCGGCCTGGTGGTCAGCCAGCACAGCGGGGAGGGCAAGGCCAACCAGTTTTACCTGCGCGGCTTCAACCTGGACCACGGCACGGATTTGCGCACCACGGTTGACGGCATGCTGGTCAACCAGCGCAGCCACGTTCACGGCCAAGGCTGGACGGACGTGAACTTTTTAATCCCCGAACTGGCCACGCTGCTGGACTACCGCAAAGGCCCGTTCTATGCAGCGGAAGGCGACTTCGCGTCTGCCGGGTCGCTCAACGTGCGGTACGCCAACATGCTGCCCCAAGGCATCGCGAGCATTGGTTTGGGGAGCAACGGCTTCGTTCGCACGCTGCTGGCTGACTCGCCCAAATTAGGCACCGGCAACCTGCTGTACGCCGTGGAGCTGTTTAAGAACAACGGCCCGTTCACCGTGGGTGACGACTACCGCAAGCGCAACGCCGTGCTGCGCTACAGCCAAGGCACCGAGGCCAATGGCTTCAATGTGACGCTAATGGCCTACGAAGCCAAATGGCATTCCACCGACCAGATTCCCAAGCGTGCGGTGGACGCTGGCACCCTGGGCCGGTTTGACGCGGTGGACCAGACCGATGGCGGCCAGGCCAGCCGCTACAGCCTGTCGGGTGCGTGGCGCCAGTCTACGGACAACACCTCAACCGCTATTAACGCCTATGTCATCAGGCAACGGCTGGACCTGTTTTCCAACTTCACCTATTTTCTGGATGACCCGGTCAATGGCGACCAGTTTGCCCAGCGGGACCGGCGCACCACGCTGGGCGTGAACGCCAGCCGCACCTGGTTCAACACGCTCGGAGGCCGCAATTCCGAAAACACCCTGGGCGTGCAGTTCCAGAACGACAGCATCTCCAACGCTCTGCAAAGCACGGTCGCGCGGCAGGTGCTGTCGACCACCCGGGCAGACCATATCATCGAGCGCAGCTTGGGAATTTATGCCGAAAACAAAACCACATGGACTGACAAATTCCGCACGGTGGCGGGCTTGCGGGCCGATCACTTCAGCTTCAAGGTTAAGAGCGATAACCCGACCAATTCGGGCACCACGTCTGACACCAAAGTCAGCCCCAAACTCAACCTGATTTTTGGCCCCTGGAACAAGACCGAGTTTTACGCCAGCGCGGGCTACGGATTCCACAGCAACGACGCGCGTGGCACCACCATCACGCAGGATCCCAAAACCGGCTTGCCAGCGGACAAGGTACCGCCGCTGGTGCGCTCCAAAGGCATTGAGCTGGGGGTGCGCAGTGAGTTTGTCCCAGGCCTGCAAAGCGCGCTGTCGGTCTACCGGCTTGATTTTGATTCTGAGCTCACGTTTGCAGGCGACGCGGGCACCACCGCGGCGGGTCGGCCCAGTCGGCGCATCGGGTTTGAATTTTCCAACTATTACAAGGTGAACCGCTGGCTTACGGTGGATGCGGATGTGAGCTTTGCGCGAGCCCGCTTCCGCGACGTGGACCCGGTGGGAAGCCGCATTCCCGGCGCGGTGGAAGGCGTGGCGTCGCTGGCGCTGGCGGTGGACAACTTGGGGCCTTACTTTGGCGCCTTGCAACTGCGCTTTTTCGGGCCACGCCCGCTGATTGAAGACAACTCCGTGCGCTCCAGCAGCACGGCCACTCTGAATGGCCGCATTGGCTACAAATTCAGCCCAAAGGTCAAGCTGGAGCTGGAAGCCTTCAACCTCACCAACCGCAAAGCATCCGCGATTGACTATTACTACGAATCGCAATTGAAAGGGGAATCCGCACCGGTGGCCGACGTTCACTTTCACCCGATTGAATCGCGCTCATTGCGGGTGACCGTGGTTGCCAATTTTTAGACCGACCAGGCAGTGTGGATCAAATACTACAAAAATAGTAGCTGGCTATGCATACTGGACACGGGCTGGAGGCCTATTTTATAGGGAAATTAGCTGATGGGCTTCAAATGCACATGGCTCACCGGATGGGTGTGGGTGTCAGAGCGGTGATGGGTGTGTTTGTGGCCACCGTCGCTCAGCGGCACCATGTGAATGCTTCCGTGGCGCACGCCGCGCAAGGCAATCAGCAGCTGGGCCAGCGCCTGCACCTCTTGGGTCAGCCCGCGAAGCACGACGGTTTCCAGTCGGTGATCGTGGTCCAGCGCGGTGTGCTGGCTGGTGATGATGAGATCGTGGTGGTCGTGCTGCAGGGATTGCACGCGCTCTGCCACGGTACGGTCGTGGTGGTCATACACATAGCTGATGGTGGCCACGCACCAGAGCGCTTTGGACGCGTGCAGGTGCACGGCATCCATCTGGCTGCGGATCAGGTCGCGCACGGCTTCGGAGCGGTTGACATAGCCCTTGGCGGCAATCAGCGCGTCAAACTGCACGGCCAGGGCTTCGTCCAGGGAAATGGTGAAACGTTGCATGGTGATGGATCTCCCGTCATGTGACTCTGTTTGTCGATTTTTTTGACGCGTTTGCTTACAGTCCGTCGGCATTTCATCCTACGCCTTGTGCCTATCGGTTTTATTTGAATCCAAATACTATTTCGGTGCGTAACTGCATTACAGCATTTGCTGTTATTTAACCTGGAGTACAACCATGAAAATGAAATTAGGGCAGCTGTCCAAGGCTTGCCTCCTGATGATTGCTGCCACCGGTGCCGTCACCGGCTCCATGGCATCGAGCCACCGCGAAGCCCCCAACATC
>JAYVNK010000349.1:0-3863 GCA_043758475.1 Comamonadaceae bacterium
GGCGCAAAGAGTTGGGGCCGCGTAAGCGACCCTGTTTAGCCGCTTTGAGCGGCTCACCGAATTGAAAACCCCCGGCTTTGCCGGGGGATGGTTATTAGCCCTATAGCCCTTGTAATGTATGAATTGTTAGCTATTTTTAAAGTAGCAAATTGATTCTGCCCAGAAGGTAGTCACGTTCTGCCTGGCCCGTGTGCAGGCGCACTGCGCTGCGGTAACTTTCAACGGCCTCCAGGGTGTTGCCCTGCTGCGCCAGCCAGTGCGCACGGGCAGCCCAATACGGCGCATAGGCGGCAATGTCGTCCTGGTCTGCAATGGCTGTGAGCGCCTGTAGCGCCGCCGCCGGGCCTTGTGATTCACCCACCGCCACCGCATGGCCAACCCGTGCGCCGAGTGTCGGCGCGATGTGTAAAAGCTGCTCGTACAGCAGGGCAATGCTGTGCCACGGCACGCTGCCGGTATACAGGCGCTGGCAGTGCGCTGACTGGATGGCGGCTTCCAGCTGAAACGGCCCTGGCTGGTGCAGGCTGGCTGCATGCCAGAGAATGCGGTTAGCCTGGTCAATGCGTTCTTTGTCCCACAGGGCCGCGTCCTGCTGGTGCAGCGGCACAAAGCGCAGCGATGAGTCGGCACTGGGCGTATAGCGTGCCGCCTTGCGCGCGTCGCACAGCAGCATCAGGGTGAGCAGCCCGGCGGGTTCCGCTTGGGCAGGCATCATCGACGCCACCAAGTCTGCCAGGTAGATGGCCTCATCGGCCAGGTTATCGCTTGCGTCCCTGGCCAGATGGTCGTCCCAGGCCAGGCCAAAGGCGGCGTAAATGGCCTCCAGCACGGCGTGCAGGCGCTCTGGCAGTTCGCGCGCTTCCGGCTCTTCAAAGTGGATGCCGGCCAGGCGGATTTTGGTTTTGGCGCGTACCAGGCGCTGCGCCATGGCGCTGGGTGTCACCAAAAACGCAGCGGCGATTTTTTCGGCATCCAGGCCCAGTACGGTTTGCAGCATGAGCGCGGTGCGCACCGAGGCATCAATGGCCGGATGCGCACAGGCAAACAGCAGCTTCAGGCGCACATCGGGGATGGCGGGCAGTTCTGCTGCGGGGGTGTTGCGATCGGCCAGCAAAATGAGTGCTGCCGGGTCTTGTTCCACCTTGGCGTGGCGCTGCATTTGCAGCAGGTTGCGCCTGGCAGCCGTCATCAGCCAGGCTTCGGGTGAATCCGGCACGCCGCTGTGTGGCCAGGTTGCAAGGGCTGCCGCAAAGGCTTCAGCCAGCGCGTCTTCTGCGGCGGCAATGTCACGGAACTTGTAGGCCAGATAGGCCAGAATGCGCCCGTAGGCACCTCTGGCGACCCGGATGGCCGCCTGCTCTGACGGCGAGACGGCAGTTGCCGGCACGAGCCTCTGCATCGGCGCCGATGTCAGTGGGCGGCGGGCAAGCCCATGCCCGGGTGCGGAGGCATTACAGGGCGCACTTCCACGCTGCCTTTGAGGGCACTGGGGGATTTTTCGGCCCAGTGCAGTGCCACATCCAGAGACGGTGCTTCAATCACAAAATAGCCGCCCAGATGCTCCTTGGCATCGGCAAATGGGCCGTCTTGCACCACCCGCTTGCCGCCCCGCACGCGCACTGTCGTGCCCATCTGAGGGCCAAGCAACCCATGGCCGTTGACGACCACGCCAGCCCCGTGCAGGGCGCCGATGTAGGCCCCCCACGCCGCCATGTTGGCTGCGGCGATGGCTGGGTCGCTGCGGCTGGCAAATTCACCCAGAGGCTCTTGATAGATCAACATGTATTGCATGACAGGTCCTTTAATAAAAAACGGTTCAGCAAAGCGCTGTTCCTGATCTATGGATGTGCGAAGCAGGTTGACTTCGACATCGTGCTCCATTTTTTCGCAATCTGGGAAAATCCCGGGAGATGAACACAAATTTTCTGCGTACCGCGCTGGTGCTGGGCCTGCTGTCGGCGATTGGCCCATTTGCGGTGGACATGTACCTGCCCGCTTTGCCGTCCATTGGTCACAGCCTGGGTGCGTCAATGACGGCGGTTCAGGCCAGCCTGATGGTGTTTTTTATCTCGATGGGCTTGGGCCAGCTTGTCTATGGCCCGGTGTCTGACAGGGTGGGGCGCAAGGCACCGCTTTATTTTGGTCTGGTACTGTTTGCCGTAGGCAGCATTGGCTGTGCGCTGGCCCCTGACATCAACACGCTGATTGCACTGCGCTTCATCCAGGGCCTGGGGGCGTGCGCGGGCATGGTGGTGCCACGTGCCGTGGTGCGCGACCTGCATACGGGCGTGGAGGCCGCACGGCTGATGTCGCTGCTGATGCTGGTGTTCAGCGTGTCGCCCATCCTTGCGCCGCTGGCGGGCAGCCTGCTCATTGAATCGGTGGGCTGGCGCAGCGTGTTCTGGGCCGTCACGGTGGCCGCTGTGCTGGGGCTGGTGCTGTTGGCGACCAGCCTGCCCGAGACGCGGTCCCCTACGCAGCGGGTGGACAGCAGTATGCGCGGTGCACTGGCCGCTTATGGTGTGTTGTTGCGTGACCGGCATTATCTTGGGCTGGTGTTCATTGGTGCATTTGGAATGTCCAGCTTTTTTGCCTACCTGTCCAACTCACCGTTTGTGATGATCAACCACTTTGGGCTGACGCCGCGCCAGTACAGCATGGCGTTTGCGGTGAATGCGGCCTCTTTCATTGGTGTTTCGCAATTCACCGGTCGCCTGGCCGGGCGGTTTGGTTTGCAGGCCATGGTCAAGGTGGCCGTGACCGGCTACGCCGCAGTGATGCTGCTGCTGCTGGTGTTCAACCTGCTGGGGGTAGACCGGCTGGACGTGCTCATCATCACCATGCTGATTGGCTTTGGCTTTCTGGGCCTGGTGGTGCCCACCACGGCGGTGCTGGCGCTGGACGCGCATGGCAGCATTGCCGGTACCGCGTCGGCACTGATGGGCACTTTGCAGTTCGCGACCGGTGCGCTGGTGATGGCGGTGGTAGGCCTGTTTGTGAATGGCACGGCGCGGCCCATGGTGGTGGGCATAGCCGCGTGTGCGCTGGTGGCCTTTGCCCTGGCGCGTGGCACGCTGGGCGGGGTGCGCGCCAGCGGGCCTGTGGCGGTCGGTTAGGTCACCTGGCCGTTAAACCGCTGCCTGGGGGTAGCCCACAATGGCCGACAGCGCCGGGTAGCCGCTGACCGCGTGCGAGGCCAGCCGCCCGCCCATCACTGCACCTTCCACGCTGCCCACGTTCAAGCCGGTGTAGATCCAGTCGCCTGCCAGCACCAGGTTGGTAAATCCGCTGCCCCAGGCTTTCAGCCGCGCGGCCGTGCTGCCCGGGGGTGAGGTGACGTAGCTTTCGGTGGGGTCAATGTTGGCGCGCCAGAACTGCTGTTTGAAGCGGTGCACACCGTCGCCTGCATTGGCTTCGTCAAACCCCTGCAGCAGGCTGAAGTCCAGCCCCATGGGGTCACCCGGCGGGTTGATGGCGTTGGTGGTGGCCAGGGGCAGCAGCGGGCCGATGCTGGCCTGCAAATATTGCACGCACTGCGCCTTGACGCGTGCATGGGCGCGCGCCGGGTACTGGGTGTCGGTGAACGGCGGCGGGGCTTCATAGTCGGCCATGGCACCGCTGAAATACCAGAGAGCTTTGGGCATGCCATCTGTGGGCCAGTCTTCCCACTTCAGAAGGTGGGTAAAGTCTACCTGGCCATCCAGCGGGTTCAAATAAGTGGCACCCACCACGGCGTCGTTGGGATTCTTGAAGGGTGTGGTCCAGCCCAGTTCAGGCGTGGTGCGCTTGAGCCATACCTGCATGGTTTGCGTTTGCACCGTAGTGACCTTGGCGACCATGGTTTGCCAAGCGGGTTTGGCAGC
>JAYVNK010000350.1:0-3851 GCA_043758475.1 Comamonadaceae bacterium
GTTTTGAAGTGAGGCCCCCAGGTTGAGGCGCTGGTAGGGCTGCCAGTCAAATGAGAGCGAGGCCTCGCGTGTGGTGTCGCTGCGCTGCGATGCAGGTGCACCCGTGGGGGAGCCGAGAAAATTCCGGATCGCAACTTCGTAGCGCAAGCGGATGGCCGCCTTCGGGCTTACCTGCCATACCGGGCTGAGCGAAAAGCGGTCAGTCTGGCTGTAGGTGGCAGTGTCACTCTGGTAGCTGGCAAGTTCGCGCGCCCAGCTCGCGCCAAGCGCGGACTTTCCTGTTACAGCCCAGCTGAGGTTGACGCCGGTGTTGAATCCGCTGTAGTCTCGCTGGGGGAAGTGGGGGTGGCTTCGGACGATATAGGCTGCGTTGACATCAGCCGTACCTTTGCCGTAGACGAGCCAGTGCAGCCGCACTTCGCTGTCGAGCTGGCGGTAACCGTCGTCCAGCAAGGTCTCCGGCTGGAGTTCCCGGTTGAGAAATTTGCCACTGGTGTTTTTCAGCCCATAGGTGAGAGTGCTTCCTGACGCAAACGCATATTGCAGGCCAATGTCGGCAGAAGCTGCGCTGGTGTCACCTTCGGCAACTACCGGCAGCAAGTTGACTTGCCTGGTGTTTGCCGCGCCCGCCCGCAGGCGCCAGGCACCGTCAAGTTCGTAGCTGGCATCAAAACGGAAGTTGGTGTCAGTGTGCTCGTTGCGAAGGGTGTAACCCTGGTAATCCAGAAAGCTGTTGGGTGTCTGCTTGCGCTTGGCAATGAGGTTGCCATGCAGGCGCGGCGTGAAGCTCCAGCGCCACGCGGCACCGTAGTTGAAAGAGGTGAAATCCAGGTAGCTGAAGTGGCGGTAGCGGTAGGCATTGACGTTGAAGTCCAGCTCAACGCGTTGCAGGCTGTAGGCTTTGTTGACGTGAACACCCAGCGACGCGACGGCGATTTGTTCTGCCGCGCTGCTTCTTCCGATCAGCGCCAAAGTGTCGGCACCGGCAGGAAGGCGAAACAGGTTGCTGTCGGTTTGCAGCGAGTAGCTGGCATTTATTTTGAACTTGTCGCCGTCCTGGGCGTTCTGTGTCGCCTGGCCATCTGGAATACCCTGGGCTAAGAGCGGCGGCGCCGCCATCGCAATGCAGATGACTGCCAGTGGGCGCAGTGCCAGAGACGGGCCTGTGGGATGACTTGCCAGCATGCGCACTCAATAAGCGCTCTGGTCCTTGACGACCATGCGGATGGTTTTGAGGATGATGTGCAGATCCAGCCGCAGTGACCAGTTGCGAAGGTAGTCCAGGTCATGGTCGATGCGGCCCTGCATTTTGTCCAGCGTTTGGGTTTCTCCCCGGTAGCCATTGACCTGTGCCAGCCCGGTGATGCCTGGCTTGACCTTGTGCCGCACCATGTAGCCCTTGATGAGCTTTCGGTACAGCTCGTTATGGGCCACGGCATGCGGACGCGGGCCCACAATGCTCATGCGCCCCTGCAGCACGTTGATGAATTGGGGCAATTCGTCCAATGAGGTCCGCCGCAAAAAAGCGCCCAGTGGGGTGACTCGTGCGTCATTCTTTTGCGCCTGCTGGATGGCGGCTCCGTCTTCTGTCACGCTCATGGAGCGAAACTTGTAAACCACGATTTCCTCCCCATCCAGCCCGTAACGGCGCTGCTTGAAAATGGCTGGGCCGGGCGATCCTGATTTGACTGCGATCGCAATGACGATCAGGAGGGGCGCAATCATCGCCAGGATCAGCAGGGACACGGCGATATCGCTGATGCGCTTGGCGGCGCCATCCGTCCCCTTGAATGGCGTCTCGCAGACCGAAATCACGGGCATGCCGTACACCGTCCCGGCATGTCCCTGGATCAAGTCGGTGACGAACATGTCCGGCACAAAATAGATGGACGCCGTGGTGTCTTTCAGCTCGTCCAGAATGTGCAGGATGCGCGGCTGGGATGCCATGGGCAGCGACAGGTAAATGATTTGGATGTGCCGGTCCCGCACCAGGGCGGGCAGCTGTTCTGGCCCGCCAAGAAGCCTGTGCGCGCTACCGGTATTGAGCCGCTCCATGGCGCGACTGTCTACGAAGCCAGTGACTTCAATTCTGGAGTAGGCCGCCGAGCTGATTTTGGTGGCCAGGGCCAAGCCCTGCTCGTTCATGCCCACGATGATGGCCCGCTGTCGGGGGCCTTGCAGCTTGAGCAGGGTTGAAGCCGCAGCGCGCAGGGAAAAATAGGCTGCAAGCTCGGTCAGCGGCGCCACCCACAGCCAGGCCACGATCACCTGGTTTGAGAACTCCTGGATGTACCCCGTAACCCAGCCTGTGGCCAGCAGCAGGGCGGCAATCCAGAACCAGTTGATTGCCATGTCCACCATTGCCGTCAACGCGGGGGCCTGCAGCCTGACAAGGCCGGGGAAAGCGAGTGCAAAAACGATCACCGAGAGAATCAGGTATTACGGACTGATATCGGCGTCAAACCAATAGGCCAGCGCCCACAAAGAAAAAACGAATGCGCAGGGGCCGACAGAAAACTCGAAGATGCTGAGCAGGTTGTCCCTGCCGAGCGAGGTTTCGGTTGCCGCACGGGCCGCAGCAGGGGGTGCCATGGGCGCCTGCTGGGCATGGGTAACAGGGGGTGCAGCGGGGTTTTCAGCCATGCTGTGCGAACGCGGTAGTTTTCCCCACGGCCTGGGTTCGGTTGATCACATCCAGTTTTTTCAGAATGCGCTGGACGTGGTTTTTAACCGTGAATGCGCTGATGCCAAGGATGCTGCCAATTTCCGCATTGGTTTTGCCCAACGCCACCCAAGCGAGAATTTCGGATTCGCGCTCCGACAGGTTGTGCTCTTGGGCAAGAACCTTGTTTAACGTTGTCACGGGAATGTCCATTTCGCGGTTCCTGATGTTGGTTATCGCGTTGGTTGCCATGCACTGTGGCGAGGCATATTTGTTGCAGTGCAGCATGCAATGCATATTCCAAGCCAGCCGCCTTGAGAAAGTGTCCAGCGCCTTGCGATTCGGGCCCATGCAGCCGACTCATGAGGGCGATCTGGGTGAAATTTTTCTGTGAACGCAAAGCGATGAAGAGACTGTTTTTTTGCCTGTTTCCAAATGAAGGTGCAGAAAAAATCGTCGGCGGGTTGGCGTTTGCTGGAATGTAGATGCGTCAGCGGAGGCCTCATCAGATTTCTTGTAACCACGTGAACACTTGCCGAGACGACCGCTTTGACCGATTTTTTGCGACTAGTTTTCTTGGTTTTCCGAAGTGATAGCGGCAAGCCGACGCATGCTGTTGGTGCAAAACTTCTCAGGCGCGCCACCGTGGAGAAAACTTGCCCGCCAATCCGGCACGCACCTGCCGTGGATGCATTGCGGGACTTTGCAGGCAGTTTCAGGCTGACTTCTTGGCCAAACGCCTTCGTCGCGCGATACTTCCCATTACGCCTAAACCGGTCAGTAACATCATCAACGTGTCTGGCTCCTGCGTGGAGGTGAAACGGTCCATGACACGAATGCCCTGCGCGGCACCCTTGGCAGGCAAACCCCAATTAGCAGGTGCCGCAAGGGGCGCAGCCTGCCAACCGGCTGGCTGGGTGGCTAGCACGGAATTGCCAAAGTCGGCCGTACCCACTGTGATCGGGCTAAAGGCCAGCCAATTGCTGCTGCCGAACGTGTTTGTAGTTGACAGCCAGCCTGAAACCCGGCCCGCAATCGCTTCGGGTTGGGCTGATGCTTTGGCGGTGGCCGCGAAGGCACCTGCTGAACTTAGGAATTGTTAACAAATAAGTTGTTCAAAATTCTGTAATCGGATATTCTCCGATGCATGGCAACTGATTTGCAAATTGGTCAACGCTGGGAGGTAATG
>JAYVNK010000351.1:0-3849 GCA_043758475.1 Comamonadaceae bacterium
GTTTCTCGAGGCGAACATTGATGTAGGCCGTCAGACCCAAACCGACCAGCTCGGGCTTGACCAGCGCAACGTAGCGGTCAATCACGCCCGTATCTTCAAGCCGCTTGACACGCCGCAAGACTGCGCTGGGCGACAGGCTCACTGATTGGCCAAGTTGATCGAAAGTCGCGCGGCCATCAGCTTGAAGACTGCGCAGTATCTGTCTATCTTGCTTGTCGATCATTGTCATTGATCCAATTTTGCAATATTCTTGCGTTCAGGGCAAGGTCGACCGGGTCCTTTGCAGGAATTTTCAGCTGCGCGCGTTCTAAACTTGAACGATTGCGACGTGGCAGTTCCAGTGCGGCTGGTGAACTGGCTCTGCCGCACATTCGAAAGGTTTGACATGACATCTTGGGACAATCCGATGGGCACCGATGGCTTTGAGTTCATCGAGTACGCCGCTCCTGACGCAGTCAAGATGGGGGCTCTGTTTGAGCGCATGGGCTTCAAGCCGGTGGCCAAACACCGCCATAAAGATGTGGCGCTGTACCGCCAGGGCGGTATCAACTTTCTGATCAACGCCGAGCCTGACTCGTTTGCGCAGCGTTTTGGCCGCGCGCATGGCCCCAGCATCTGCGCGATTGCCTTCCGGGTGCAAGACGCCAAGCGCGCTTATGAGTTGGCCCTGGAGAAGGGGGCCTGGGGCTATGCAGGCAAAGCCGGGCCTGGCGAGCTGAACATCCCCGCCATCAAGGGCATTGGCGACAGCCTGATCTACCTGGTGGACCGCTGGCGCGGCAAGAATGGCGCGGCTGAAGGCGACATTGGCAACATCGGCTTCTTTGACGTTGACTTTGAAGCCTTGCCCGGCGTCGCTGGCGAAGACGCGCTCAACCCCAAAGGCCATGGACTGACCTACATTGACCACCTCACACACAACGTGCACCGGGGCCGAATGAATGAATGGGCGGGGTTTTACGAGCGGCTGTTCAACTTCCGCGAGATTCGTTATTTCGACATCGAGGGCCAGGTGACGGGCGTGAAGAGCAAGGCGATGACGAGCCCGTGCGGCAAAATCCGCATTCCGATCAACGAGGAAGGCAACGAGAAGGCGGGCCAAATTCAGGAATATCTTGACAAGTACCAGGGCGAAGGCATACAGCACATAGCCATGGGTGCCAGCGACCTGTTGCACACGGTAGACGCGCTGCGGGCGAGTGGCGTTAGGCTGCTGGACACCATTGACACGTATTACGAAATGATCGACAAACGCATTCCCGCCCATGGTGAAAGCGTGCCAGAACTGCAAAAGCGCAAGATCCTGCTGGATGGCAAAAAAGGGGCATTGCTGCTGCAAATCTTTAGTGAGAACCAGCTGGGTCCGATCTTCTTCGAGTTCATCCAGCGCAAAGGGGACGACGGGTTTGGTGAAGGCAACTTCAAGGCCTTGTTCGAATCCATAGAGCTGGACCAGATGCGCCGGGGCGTGTTGGATTGCGCAAAGAAAGTGGCAAGGGACTGAACATGGCGGTTGAACCAGTTGTGTATGGGGCCAGCGAGCGCCCACCGCGCGGAGACTATGCGCGCGCATCAGCTGACTACACCTGCCCCCAAAACTATGCTAACTACAGCGCGGCGAACCACAACACTTACCGCCGCCTCTACGAAAGGCAATCGGCGCTGTTGCCGAGGCTGGCCTGCGATGCCTTCATTGCCGCACTGCCATCGCTGGGGGCGAGCGATCTCATCCCCCGTTTTGAAGACATCAATACACGGCTGCGCAAGGCCACCGGCTGGGAAATTGTCGGTGTGCCGGGGTTGATTCCCGAGGTGCCCTTTTTTAGCCTGCTGGCGAATCGGAAGTTCCCGGTGACCGACTGGATTCGCTCACCTGAAGAGTTTGACTACATCGTGGAGCCGGACGTTTTTCATGACCTGTTTGGCCATGTGCCGTTGCTATTCAACCCGGTGTTTGCCGACCATATGCAGGCTTACGGCGCGGGCGGGCTGAAAGCCCACGGCTTGGGCGCGTGTGAGCCGCTGTCGCGCCTGTACTGGTACACGATTGAGTTTGGGTTGATCCGGCAGCCTGACGGTCTGCGCGCCTACGGTGCAGGCATTTTGAGCTCTGGCGCCGAATTGCAGCATGCCGTGAAAAGTGCTGCGCCCAACCGCATAGCGCTGGACGTGCTGCGCGCGATGCAGACCCGTTACAACATCGACAGTTATCAGCAAAGCTATTTTGTGATTGACAGCTTCCAGCAGCTTTTCGACCTGACAGCCCCCGACTTCACGCCTTTGTACCAGCAAGTTTTGGCAATGCCGCCGTTGCAACCAAATCAAATTCTGGCGAGTGATTCACTCATCACCGCCTGATCAAACGCAAGTGCCACGTGCGCAGTGCCAGTTATCAGTCGGTTGTCTGCGCCCGAAAGCGTGGCCGTCGATGCGGGGAAGACAATGTTGTCGCAATTGGAGTAATAGCAGGTAAACAGCTTATGCCGCTCAGCAGGCTCGTCCGCCTCCAGCTGCCTGAGCCAGTCGTTTGAAAGGGCCATTTGCCGGCCATTCGTCATGAAGCTGAAGCGGCCCAGCCAAGTGCCATGGTGAGGCGAGCCGATGGTGACAATGTGGTGAACCCGCTTGTCAGCGTTGGCGTGGCGCAACCATGCGCGTACCGCCAATCCGCCCATGCTGTGGCAAACTATCAGCGGCGGCAGGCCGGTGTCCAGCGTCACGGCGTGCACACCCTGATCTATCAATGCGGCGTAATCTTCGATTGAGCCAAACAATGGCTCCAAGTTGACCGCAATGAAGGCGCGCTGATTATTTTTGGCATGCACCAGCCACGGCGTCCAGATGCCCCGATTGCAGACGAATCCGTGAATGAACACCACACCACGCTTGCCTCGATGGTCCGACGGGTTATTGGCATCGTCGGGGATTTGGTTCGATACAAAGGGCAAGTGCCATAAAAAAATGGAAGGCATAAGAATCACCTCACTCCACCAGGCGCGCATCAGTTGGCCCCAGCTCGCCTTCGGTGCCGGGTCGTGAGCATTGAAACGACGAACGGCTAGAAACTGAATACCGAGAAACGGGACGTAGAGGAAAAAAGCGAAAAGAAATCCGGCGACCGAGATCTGCGGGTAGCGGTCCCACAAAACCCAAAACCAGGCAATCGTAAAAATCGCACTGCAAAGTATCAGTAGTTGGAGAAGGCGCGCCAGCATGTGTTGAATTTTAACGAACGCCCGCCGCCCCGAGAACTGAAGTGGGCCCCATCCCCGGACAGTTTCAAGCCCAGTTTAAGTGACACCCAGTCGATTGCAATGGCAGCTGGACGGCGCTGCCCCGGATTTGACTTTGGGGCTTGGTTGTGGGGTCCTCATGCTTGACACTGCGCTACAGCCGCTCGACAAAGATGTTGTCATACGCCCGGCCCCGCCCATCCATGCTGATGGCGATGCCGTTTTCTTTGAGCACACCGGTAAACGCCTCACTGGTGAACTGGCTGCCCTGGTCGCTGTTGAACACCTCTGGTTTGCCAATAAACACCCGAGCGCGCCACGCCCGCCAGCACGCATTGGCGCTGGATGGGCAGTGGGCCTGTTGGCTCTATCCATGATTGGCGCGTCATGGCAGGCTCAGCCCTGATTTTTTTGAGCCAGTCCAGCTCGACTTTGAGCCGTCCGATCTCGCTGTACAGCAGCTCGGGCGTGCAATGTTCGGGCACAGCCGCGACTTGGGGGCCGCGTTTGCCTTCGAACAGGGTTTTGGCCTGGCTTTGTATCTCACCCAGCTGCAAATCCACGTGGTGCTGGACAACTACGCCACGCACAAACATGCAGCGGTGCTCAAGTGGCT
>JAYVNK010000352.1:0-3844 GCA_043758475.1 Comamonadaceae bacterium
TCTGCAGCGGCCGCAAGCGCTCACCGGCCCATCCGCCGTAGCCAATCATCGGGGCCTGCACCGCGCCAAACAGCAGCAACGCGCCCGTGGCAGCAGGCAGGCTGATGTACGCAAATGAAAATCCGGCGGCATAGGCGAACAGGGCAAAAGCGGAAGGCCAGTTGCCCCCACCCCGCCAACTGCCCCGCAAACCACCCGCCAGCAGACACAGAGTCACGCTGGCTGAAATCAGGCGGACGGCCGTAAAGCTGGCAGCGTCAATGGTGGTGTGTTTGAGCGCCAGACGGCACAGCAGCGAGTTGCCTGCGAACGCCACCATGGCAAGCAGCGTCAGCCCAAAGATTCGAGACTGTGGCATTTGCCAAGCCAAAGCGGGCAGGCTCGCGCTTCAGCAGGCCTTCACGCGGCCTGCCCGGCTGCAAGCTCAGCATCTTTGGCACGCGCCCAAGCCACCGCCGGGCGGGCGTTCACCCGGTCCATATAGGCTTTGATCACCGGCAAATCGGGCACCAGCTTGAAGGCCGTGGTCCAGGTCAGCGCGGTGCCCCACAGCACGTCCGCTGCGCTGAATTTGTCGCCTAGCAAATAGGGACCTCGGGCGAGCTGATCGGTCAAAGTTTTGAGCATGGTGTCGTAATCGCCATACGGCAGTGTGGACGCTGGCGCCGGCTCCCGCTTCATGGCCCGGTCAATCAGGGCGGGCTCAAAGCACGAGCCGTAAAACGCCATCCACCGCAGATAGGGGCCACGCAAGGGGTCGCCAATGGCGGGGGCCAGCCCATTTTTGGGAAACAGATCTGCCAGATACAAAAATACCGCGACCTGCTCCGTCACCAAGGCATCGCCGTGCATCACGGCAGGCACCTTGCCCATGGGGTTGATGGCGAGGTAAGCCGCGCCGCGCTGCTCGCCGGCTTTCATGTTGAGCACGTGAAGGTGGTAGTCGGCTTGCAGCTCTTGCAGCAAAATCAGCGCGCCCGTCGAGCGGATGTTGGGGCAATGGAAAAGGGTGACCTTGCTGGCTTGGGTGGCTTGCGTCATGCTGGCGGCTCCTTGGCGTGGGTGGGGAAAGGCGGTCGGGAAGATCGCCAGTGTATCGGGCTGCCGCCTAGAATCTGCGCATGAACACTGACTGCACAACACCCCGAGTGAATGCCCTGCTGCGCGACATGTTTGACGCAGCTGTGGCCGCAGCCCAGCCCGCGCTGTGCCTCCCATCGCACCTGCCGCCGCCCCCCAAAGGCCGCACCGTCGTCATCGGCGCAGGCAAAGCCTCTGCGGCCATGGCACGCGCGCTGGAAGACCATTGGAGCGGCCCGCTGGAAGGGCTGGTCGTTACCCGTTACGGCTATGACGTACCTTGCCAGCGCATTGAGATTGTGCAGGCCGCGCACCCCGTGCCAGACGCGGCAGGCCTGCGCGCAGCCGAGCGCATGGTTGCCAAGGTGACTGGCTTGAGCGCTGACGATCTGGTGATTGCACTGATCTCTGGCGGCGGCTCGTCGCTGCTGGTCGCGCCCGGGGCTGGGTTGACACTGACCGACAAACAGACGGTCAACGCAGCCTTGCTAAAGTGCGGGGCCAGCATCTCCGAAATGAATTGCGTGCGCCGCCACCTCTCGGCCATCAAGGGCGGTCGGCTGGCCGCCGCATGCCACCCGGCGCGCCTGCTCACGCTGCTGATTTCCGACGTGCCGGGCGACAACCCCATCGACATTGCCTCAGGCCCCACCGTGGCAGACCCAACCACCTGCGCCGATGCGCTGGCCATCATTGCCCGCTACCGCATCGAGTTGCCCGTTGCCGCGCACGCCCTGCTGGCCAGTGACGCGGGCGAGTCGGTCAAGCCCGCTGACGCGCGCTTGGCCGGCATTGAGACACGCATCATCACCGCGCCGCAGGTGGCGCTGGAAGCCGCAGCGCAGGTGGCACGCAATGCGGGCTTTACAGCCTACATTCTGGGCGACAGCCTGGAAGGCGAAGCGCGCGACATCGGCAAGGCGCTGGCCGGCATTGCGCGGCAAGTGGCAGTGCACGGCCAACCCTTCACGCCACCCTGTGTGCTGCTGTCTGGCGGCGAGACAACGGTGACGTTGAAAGGCAACGGACGGGGCGGGCGCAACGTTGAGTTTCTGCTTTCTCTGGGCGTGGCACTCGACGGCCTGGCGGGCGTGCATGCACTTGCGGCCGATACCGATGGCGTAGACGGCGTTGAAGAAATCGCCGGTGCCCTGCTTTCGCCCGACACCTTGGCGCGCGCCTGGGCATTGGGGATCAACCCGCGCGCCAGTCTGGACAATAACGACGGCCACGGTTTCTTCCAGGCGCTGGGGGACTCGGTAGTAACCGGGCCAACGCTGACCAATGTCAACGACTTTCGCGCAATCGTGATTGATGGCCGGGTTGCGCCAATTTTTTAACCGCTCTTCATTTACTATTATTTAAATAGCTAACTATGCATATATTACAAGGGCTACGGGCATTTTAGACGGTTATTTGACGGATTAAAAAAACAATGAAGCCGGAAAACAGAATTGAGGCATGGACTTAAGGGTTGAACGGAAAAGGTCCCGCCTTGACAAACGCACCGCCCTGAAACTGTACCGCCGGGTCGCTCGTATCAGGTGCCGCCGTGCGGGCAAAAACAGCGTCCCGGAACACGTCAGAGCCGTCTTGCGGCATGTAGCCCACGTGGCGCGCCAGCGCGTTGTCCCACCAGGTCACAGAATTGCTGGACATGCCAAAAATGAGGGTGTGCCCCAGCACCCGCGTGGTCAGGCAGGCGGTAATGAGGCGGTGCAGGTCGTCGTAGCTGAGCCAGCTGGCCAGCATGCGGCGGTCTTTGGGCTCGGGGAAGCTGGAGCCGATGCGCACGCAAGCTGTCTCGATGCCATAGCGGTCAAAGTAGAAGCGCGACAGGTTTTCGCCAAAAGCCTTGCTCACCCCGTACAGGCCGTCAGGGCGCGCAGGCCGGTCTGCGGTGATGGTCTCAGACTGCCTGTAGTAGCCGGTGACATGGTTGGAGCTGGCAAACACGATGCGCTTGGCACCTTGCTTGCGGGCAGCCTCATACAGGTTGTAGGCACCCAGAATATTGGCCTGCAGAATCGGGCCAAACGGCCCTTCAACTGAAACACCGCCAAAGTGCACATGCAACCAAGGCACACCCTTAGTGCAACGGCGTTGGTGCCTGCGCGTCGGCCTCGCGGCCTGGTCACTGAAATCGTGGAGAGCCTGAGCACGAGCATTCGCGAAGGCGGCTTCAAGCCCGGCGACAAGCTGCCCACAGAATCAGAAATCATGGTGCGCTTTGACGTAAGCCGCACCGTGGTGCGCGAGGCACTGTCCAGGCTTCATGCCTCCAGCCTGGTTGAAACTCGCCACGGCATAGGCACCTTTGTGAGGGTCACGCCGGCCAGCGCCAACTTCAGGATTGCCGAAAAAAATTTGTCGACCGTGTCCGATGTGATTCAGGTGCTTGAGCTGCGCATCAGCCTCGAAACCGAGGCCGCCGGCCTGGCTGCGCAGAGGCGCTCCCCGGCCCATCTGGCCGCCATGCAGACGGCACTGGATGCTTTCCAGGAATCGATTGACCAGGACTCCGATGCGGTGCCGCCGGATTTCCAGTTTCACATGGAGGTGGCCCGCGCCACTGGCAACCAGCACTTTGCCGACCTGATGACCTATCTGGGCACCATGATCATCCCGCGCACCCGCGTCAACACGCTGCAAAGCGCGCCCGAGGGGCGGCTCAACGACCTGCAGCGCGTCAACGGCGAGCACGAAAGCATCTTCATCGCCATCCGCAATCAAGACCCGGACGCAGCCCGCGCAGCGATGCGCA
>JAYVNK010000353.1:0-3838 GCA_043758475.1 Comamonadaceae bacterium
TTGGTCACAGGGCGAAATTACTTCACGCTCATCCATTTGAATGGCATGAAGTTATCAGCCAATTGCACCAGATCCACTTTCTTGCTCACACCCCAAGCCAGCGCCTGCTGGTGCAGAGGCAGGTGGCCAATATCGTCGGTGTGCAGCTTGAAGGCTTCGGCAATAAATGCAGCGCGTTTGCCTTTGTCGGTTTCAGACTGGATTTTGGCAATCAGCTCGTCAACTTTCGGGTTGCAGTACGCACCCAGATTGAACTGGCCTGAGCCTTTGTCGTCCACACAGCGCATCAGGCCATTGAACGCGTTGTGCGCGTCGTAGGTGCCTGGCGTCCAGCCCAGCATGTAAAAGCTGGTGTCACGGCGCAAGATTTTCGGGAAGTAGGTGCCCTTGGTTTCGGCCTGCAAATTAATCTTGACGTTGATGCGTGACAGGTTGGCGGCCACAGCCTGACAAATTTCGCCGTCGTTCACATAGCGGTCGTTCGGGCAGTTCATGGTGACTTCAAAGCCCGCAGGGTAACCGGCTTCAGCCATCAGTTTTTTGGCGGCTTCCACATCAAACGGCAGGCGTTTGTTGGCAGCCGCATCAAAACCATTGATACCTGGGCCAACCATCATCGCCGTTGGGTTGGACGCACCACGCATCACTGTTCGTTTGATACCTTCGATGTCAATCGCCTGGTAAAAAGCCTGGCGCACGCGTTTGTCCTTGAACGGGTTTTTGCCCTTCACGCTGGAATACAGCAGCTCGTCGCGCTTTTGATCCATGCCCAAAAAGATGGTGCGCAGCTCGGGGCCCGTCATGGCTTTGGCGTTGGCACTTGAATTGACGCGGGCAATGTCTTGCACCGGCACGGGTTCCATCACATCAATCTCGCCAGAAATCAAAGCGGCCACGCGTGTGGCATCGTTGGTGATCGGTGTGTAGATGACCTCGTCTACATTGCCTTCAATCTTGCCCCAGTAATTACCGCTGCGGGAAAAGGTGGTTTTGATGCCGGGCTGGCGCTCACGCACCCGGTACGGCCCCGTACCGTTGGCACGAAAGGACGCCGCGTTTTCAACTCCCTTGCGGCGGTCTACTGGCCGCGTCGCCTGATTGGTTTCAGCCCACTTTTTACTCATGATGTAGACCAGTGAAATCACATCTGGCAGGATGGGAAACGGCGCTTTGGTTTCAATTTCAATGACGAAATCGCCCACCTTGCGGACTTCCTTGATGTCGTTGGTGTAGCTTTTCATGTCTGAGCCGTCAGCGCCAGCACGGGTAAAGCTGAACAGCACATCGTCGGCCGTGAAGGGCGTGCCGTCATGAAACACCACGCCCTTGCGCAGCTCAAAGCGCCAGACGGTCGGCGTCGGCTGACTCCATTTGGTAGCCAGAATCGGTGCCAGGCTCAAATCCTTGTTGCGGCCGACCATAGGCTCATACACATTGCCCGTCACACTGAGTTGCAGGGATTCATTGAGCGAATGCGGGTCCAGCGACAGCGCATCGCCCTGGTTGCCGATGCGAATGGTTTTGGCATTCAGGCCGCTCATCATGCCCGCTACTAAAATAATAGCTGCTCCCGCACGTATTGATTGGGTTAGAGTCGTTTTTTTAGAGTAATTTGACATATTTTTCCTTTAAATTGAAGCAAAAAATCAAAAAAGTAACCGATTACACAACCAAGGGCATGGACTGCTCTACCAAACCAGCAAAAAGCGCCGCGCCAAGTGGCAGCACCTCATCATTGAAGTCATAACGGCTGTTGTGCAAAAAGCAGCCCGCCTGACCCAGCCCATCGCCCTGGCCCAGCCGCAGATAAGCGCCTGGCTTGGCCTGCAACATGAAAGAAAAATCCTCAGCGCCCATGCTGGGCACCATGTCACGCGTGACCTTGTCTTCACCAATCAGCATGGCTGCGACGTCGGCGGCAAACATGGCCTCGACAGGGGTGTTGATGGTGGCGGGGTAAATGCGTTCGTAGTGCATGCTGGCTGTGGCACCAAAAGCTTCGGCCACAGACGCAATCAGCGTGTGCAGGCGTCTTTCAATCATGTCCTGCACGTCGGCATTGAAGGTGCGCACCGTGCCGACCAGCGTAGCAGTGCCGGGGATGACGCTCATGGCACCCAGGTCACCCGCGTTCATGGCGCAAATGCTGACCACGGCACTGTCTTGCGGCTTGACGTTGCGCGACACGATGCTTTGCGCAGCGGTGATGATGTGCGCCGCCACCAGCACCGGGTCAACGCAGTTTTGGGGCCGTGCGCCGTGCCCGCCTTTGCCGGTGACGATGATCTCGATTCGGTCCACCGCCGCCTGCATGGGGCCGGGCGTGATGCCAATGATGCCCTCCGCCGTTTCGGGCGAGTTGTGGATGGCATAGACCTGATTGCACGGGAAGCGATCAAACAGGCCGTCCTGCATCATGGCGCGGGCACCGGCGTAGCCTTCTTCGCCGGGCTGGAAAATCAACACCGCCGTGCCGTCAAAGTTGCGGGTCTCCGCCAGATAGCGGGCGGCGCCCACCAGCATGGCGGTGTGGCCGTCGTGGCCGCAGGCGTGCATTAAGCCGGCCTTGGCAGATTTCCAGGCAAACTCGTTGTGCTCGGCCAAAGGCAGGGCGTCCATGTCGGCCCGCAAACCGATCATGCGCGGGCCATGGATGCCCCAATGGCCGCCTGCCGCCGCGCCTGTAACGGCGTGGGCAGTCTGTGTTTTGCCCCGGATGACCGCCACCACGCCGGTTTTTCCGATGCCCGTGTGAATCTCGTCCACGCCGCATAACGTCAGGGCCTCGGTCACGCGCCGGGCGGTGTAGACCTCTTCAAAGCCAAGCTCCGGGTGCGCGTGAAGATCACGCCGAAAGGCGGTGAGTTCGGGGTGAAACGTGGCAATGTGCGCGAAGGCACGGCCGTTGACTGCCATCTTTGCCGCCATGCGGGGCGCTATTTTTGACATTAGTTTTTCTGCCACTGCGGTCGCATCCATCATCCATGGCCTCCTGCCTTGCCGAGCCGCAAACGCGGATCGACCACAAAATACAGCAAATCAACCACCAGGTTGATCACCACAAAAATCAGCGCAATCAGGCACAAGTATGCGGCCATGACGGGTATGTCGGCAAACGTCACCGCCTGGATAAACAGCAGGCCCATGCCGGGCCACTGGAAAACGGTTTCGGTGATGATGGCAAAAGCAATCAGGCCGCCCAATTGAAGGCCAGTGATGGTCATCACCGGCACCATCGTGTTTTTGAGCGCATGGCCAAAATGGATGGCGCGGTTGGAGAGGCCCCGCGCGCGGGCGAATTTGATGTAATCGGTACGCAGCACCTCCAGCATTTCAGAGCGCACCAGCCGCATGATGAGCGTGAGCTGGAACACCGCCAGCGTGATGGCGGGCAGCACGATGTGGTGCCAGCCATCGGTGGTTAACAGGCCAGTGCTCCATTTGCCGAACTGCACCGTATCGCCCCGCCCGAAGCTGGGGAACCAGCCCAACACCACGGCGAACAGCAAAATCAGCAAAATGCCGATCAAAAACGTGGTCAGGGACACGCCGATGAGCGACACCGTCATGAACACGTGGCTTAAAAAACTGTTGCGTTTGAGCGCTGCGTACACGCCCATGGGCACGCCCAGCAGCAACGCCAGCGAGGCAGCAACCAGCGCCAGCTCCAGCGTGGCGGGAAAGCGCTCAACGATGAGGCGCGACACCTTGGCGCCCTGGCGCAGGCTCAAGCCAAATTCGCCCTGCGCTGCGTTCACCAGAAAATGCCAGAACTGCACGAAAAAGGGCCGGTCCAGCCCCAAATCAGAGCGCAGCTGGGCAATCTGGTCAGGCTTGG
>JAYVNK010000354.1:0-3833 GCA_043758475.1 Comamonadaceae bacterium
ACGCAAGCCATTGCGCCAAGACCCATGCTCGTGAGACGGAGCAGCATCCAGCGCAGCGCTATGGCACCACAGCCGGGGACCAGCGCGCGATCCGTGCAGAGGTTGCCCCCAGTCATGTGACCGTAAACGCGGCAGTCTCCGTCTGCGAAAAGCCGTTGTCGCCCTCCCAGGTAAAGCTCAGAGTTCCGCTGGAAGCCGCGGCCATGTAAAACGCAAAATACGGATTGGCTGCGACGGCGGGAAACATCTCAGCGCTGAAAACCAGGGATTTGCTGGTGCCGTCGTCAAACGTGCAGCTCAGGCGGCGGATCAGGTTACGCGGCAGCAATTTGCCATCTGACCCTGGGCGCCAGCCGGTTTCCATGGGGTGGGCGATCAGGGTGCGGATCTCCACCACGTCCCCACGTTTGGCCGACGCGGGCATGTTGATGAGCGTGCGGGCCATCAGGCATCTCCTTCAATGCAGGCCGCCAGCGTGACGATCACTTCCACCGTTTTTGACCAGAACGAGCCATCGCTCATGCGCGCCACCGCCACCAGTTTTTGCGACGTCGCCAGGCGGATACGCGTGGCCAGCTGCGCCCGCCCAGAGCGTTGACCAAACTGCGCATTCACCACATCGCGCTGCGGATTGCGTTCATTGAACACCGAGATGGCGGTGACGTGGTCCGCCACCGTCATCGGGCTCGTCACGCTGACCAGGATCGGCACGGCATTGCCGTTGTCAATGAGCGAGGCAATCTCAAACGCGACGCGGCCCTCGCGCAACGGCGCGCCCTGGGTGAACGCCTTGATGGCAGCAACCATATCGTCCGGCAGGGCGTTTGCGGCAGAGCGCTGGGGCATGAGCAGCCCAGTGCCCAGCGCTGCGGTGGTGGCCAGCAACTGGCGCCGGGTGGGGGGCGCGGGTGGTTTGGAGGAGGGGTTTTGCAGGTTCATCACAGATGATTCGGAGTCAATGGCTCGCAGGACGTTCAATCGCTGGCGCAATGGTGCGGGGTACGTGCTGGGTACGCAATGGTTCAATCCCCCAACGTCAGCAAATACGCCACCACGTCCTCAATCTGCTGGGCCGCCAGTATGGGTAAGCCGACAAAAGTGCGTGCAACCCGGTTCAAGCTGTCGCTGCGGTGGTACGACGGCATGATGGTCTGCGGGTTCAGTGTGCGCGCGTCCACCATGCGCAGGCGCAGTTGCGCGGCCGACCAGCGCTTGCCCGCGCCGGCCAGATTTGGGGCCAAGTTGCCCTGGAAGCGCTCCTCGGGAATCGGGCCGGTATGGCACAGCAGGCAAAGGCCCAATTGCCGGTTGGCCACGACGGCGCGGCCCCGGGCCGCATCACCGGGGACACCCGTCAGGCTAACGGGGAGGCTGTAGGGCAGGCCGTCCTCATTGACAACCGGTGCCGCAGTTTGCGCCGACCCGAGGCTGGGTGCCGTGAGGGCAACCAGACCCAACGCCAACGCAGTGAGGCAGCGCATGGCGACGAGTCCGGGTGCGCCTGTCAAGCCCGCTTGAGGTTGTGGTTCTTCAGCGGCAAATCGCGGATGCGCTTGCCCGTGGCGGCAAAAATCGCATTCAGCACGGCGGGTGCCGCCACGGCAATCGTAGGCTCGCCCACGCCGCCCCAGAAGCCGCCGGAGGGCATGACGATGGACTCAACCGCTGGCATCTCATTCATGCGCACAGCGTTGTAAGTGCTGAAGTTGTCCTGCTCCATCTTGCCGTCTTTGACCGTGCACTCGCCGTAGAAAGCGGCGGACAGGCCATAGGCAAATGAGCCTTCAATCTGCGCCTCAATCTGCTGCGGATTTACCGCATGGCCCGAGTCAGTCGCGGCCACGATGCGGTGCACCTTGACCACGCCCTCAGGGCTGACCGACACCTCGGCACACGCCGCCACATAGCTGCCAAACCCATGGGTCTGCGCCAGGCCGCGAAACACGCCGGGTGCAGCGGGTTTGCCCCAGCCGCCCTTGTCAGCCACCGCATTGAGAACCGCCAGTGCCTTCGGCGTGTTGACCAGCAGTTTGCGCCGCAGGGCCAGCGCATCCTGATTGGTGGCATGGGCAATTTCGTCAATGAAACTTTCCATGTAAATGGCGTTCTGGTTCAGGTTGACGCCGCGCCAGAAACCCACCGGCACATTGGGGTTGCGCATGGCATGGTCGATCAGCAGGTTGGGGAAGCTGTAGGTCAGTTGCGCCTCGGGGCTGGGCGGGTTCAGGCCCTGGAAAACAACGGGGTCTTTGCCCGCCACAATGTTTTGCGGTGCCACCTGCGCCAGGATGGATTGCCCGGCAATGCGCATTTGCAGCGCGGTGATGTTGCCCTGTGCGTCCAGCCCAGCCGTCATCTTGCACTGCGTCGTGGGGTGGAATTTGCCGTGCAGCATGTCTTCTTCACGTGACCAGATCAGCTTGATGGGTGTGCCTGGCATTTCCTTGGCCAGCGCCACGGCCTGGCGCACGTAATCGGTCATGCCGCGCCGGCCGAAACCGCCACCCAGCATCTGCTTGTAGACATCGCACTGCGCCTGCGGCAGGCCTGAAGACTCGGATGTGGCGGCCAACGCTGCTTCGCCATTTTGCGTGCCCACCCACACCTCGCAACGCTGCGGCGTGAAACGCGCGGTGGCATTCATGGGTTCCATGCAGGCGTGGTTTTGGTGCGGGTAGCTGTAGACCGCTTCAATTTTGCGGGCGGCACCGGCCATGGCGGCTTTGACGTCGCCCACCTGGTTGCCCACTACGCCGTCAGGCGCGTCCAGCGCGGCTTTCAGGACTAGCGCAAACGCAGCGCTGGAGGCCTTGGCGTTGTCGCCCATGTCCCACTCAATGGGCAAGGCGTCGAGTGCGGTTTTGGCGCGCCACCAGGTGTCGGCCACCACGGCCATAGCGGTGTCGCCTACCTTGATAACTTTTTTGACGCCCGGTCGGCCCGCGATGGCTGTTGCATCGAACGACTTCACCTTGCCGCCAAAGACAGGGCAGTCCTTGATGGCGGCGTTCAGCATGCCGGGCAGCTTCAAATCCATGCCGTAAATCTGCGCGCCGGTGGTTTTGTCCACCGTGTCCAGCCGCGCCAGGCGCTTGCCGGCGATTTTCCAGTCCTTCGGGTCTTTCAGAGTCACGGCGGCGGGCAGCGGCGCGGTCAGTTTGCCTGCGGCCTCGGCCACCTTGCCATAGGTGACGGTGCGGCCCGTGGGCGAGTGGGTGATAACGCTGCTGGCGGCACGGCATTCAGCAGCGGGCACTTTCCATTCATCAGCGGCTGCCTGCACCAGCATCATGCGGGCAGCGGCACCGCCTTTGCGCACGTAGTCATTGCTCTGACGGATGCCCTGGCTGCCGCCGGTGCCAAAGTTGCCCCAGACGCGGTTGCGCGCCAGGTTTTGGCCGGGTGTGGGGTATTCGGCCGTGACTTTGGCCCAGTTGGCGTCCAGCTCTTCAGCCACCAGTTGCGACAGGCCAGTGAGCGTGCCCTGGCCCATCTCGGAGCGGGCAATGCGGATGATGATGCTGTCATCAGGTTTGACGACGACCCAGGCGTTGACCTCACTGGGCATCGCCGTTTGCGCCACGGCTTCGCCCATCAGGGGAATGTGAAAGGCCACCACCAGGCCGCCGGTAGCAGCGGCAGACGCGCCCAAGAAACCGCGGCGGGACAGGCCGGTTCGCGAGCCAGCCGGTTTCACGGATTTTGCGGATTGGGTTGTGACGGCGGTGTTCATGTAATGCTCCCATCTGCGTGCTGGATGGACAGGGCGGCAGTTTTTGTGTCGCCCCCGTTGGCTACCACCTTGATGGCGGCCCGAATCCGGTTGTAGGTGC
>JAYVNK010000355.1:0-3816 GCA_043758475.1 Comamonadaceae bacterium
GGAATGACGAAAATCCTCCGCCAATTTCCACAGTGTGAAAATGAAACCGCGCATCGCGCCAATGCGCTCGCAAACATTGATTTAATCCGCGCTTCCCTAGCGGTATAGTTCAACATGTCAATATCGCCGCCCGAGTCCGGTTTATCACGGGCCGCGGTGGGTTATGCAGAGGCTCCTTAAGCCGTAGGCCGATGCAAGTACTGCCCGTGCGGCTTGCCAACGACCCCGCGCGCTTTGTCATAAATGAGCTCTCCGCGCAGCCAGGTTTCTTCAATGCGGGCCGACAGCTCAAGCCCTTCAAACGGCGTGTAGCCCTGGGTTGAAGGCGAGTCCTTGGCGTGGATCGTCCAGGTTTTGGCGGGGTCCACCAGCGCAATGTCGGCATCAAAGCCCGCGGCGATATCGCCCTTGCGGTTCAGGCCGTAGCGCTCGGCCGGATTCCAGCTTGTCACGCGCGCCATGTGGTTGTAGCCCATGCCCCGGCGCGTGCCTTCGCTCACCAGCGCGGGCAGCAGGTATTCGGTGCCGCCAAAGCCGCTTTTGGCCAGCCAGATGTTGCCGAAGTAATTCTTGGCAGGATTTTTACCCCCAAGGTCGAACATGCCCGAGCCGGGCACCTTTATCTCCTGGCGGCAGCAGGCGTGGTCGCTCGCCACCCAGTCCAGCTCGCCGGCCAACAGTGCCTCCCACAAAAACTCCACGTCTTCGCGCGGGCGAATCGGCGGATTGACCTTGGCCAGCTCGGCGGCTTTGCTGGTGATGTCCAGCATCAAATGGCCAATCGTCACTTCGCGCTTGAAGTCGATGTGCGGGAACACATCGGCCATCATCATCGCCGCCTGCACCGCCTTCTGCGAGCTTAAATGCAGCAGGTTGATGTTGGGCAGCGCCGTCTCGTTGGCGAGGTAGCTGGCGAAGAACACGGCCAGCCCTTCAGAGTGCTGCGGGCGTGACGCGCTGTAGGCGGCCAGGCCTTTGAGTGATTTGTCTTTCTCGACGATTTTGGTTTACGCCGTCATCACCTCAGCTGTCTCGCAATGCAGCGAGAGCGATATCTGCCGCGCCAGATGCGGCATCTTCTCGCGCGCATGATGAACTCAAAGTGCGCGTAGTCGTAGCGGTCTTCGTCGCCAATCATCAAGAACTCTTTTTGCGTGTTGGAAGCGCCGTGCAGCCCGTGCGAGCCGTAGAACATGAAAATCTTGAAGCTCGCCACGCCAAACTTCTCAATCACCTCGGGGATTTCCTTGATGTGCGTGGCGTCCATGGGTGCCAGGTGAAAGCCATAGTCCACATGGAAGCGGCCCTTGGACGTCTTCAGCACCTCAGGGTAAAACTTCTTGTACGGCCCGCCCTTGTTCAGATAGTACTGCCCAGTGCGAAAGTAGTTCAGGCTGCTGGTCACACCGCCCATCGCAGCCGCCTTGCTCTCGGTCACCGCGTCCTCGATCAGCGGTGAGTAAATGCCGCTGTGCATGTGGGCGTCCACCACCCCCGGAAAGGCGAGGCGGCCCTGGCCATCGTGCACGGCTTTGGCTCGGGTCACGTCAATGCCTGGCGCGACCAGCGCGAACTTGCAATCGGCAATGGCAATGTCACTGTCAAACACCGCGTTGCCGTGGGGCCGCACCAAGCGCACGTTTTTGATCACCAAATCGAATTCAGGTTTGCTCATGGCTTCTCCAATCTTGGAATTTCAAAGCCTTTTCACACAATAGGTTCACAGGGTCATTCCTGACTAGTAAACAAAGGCAGCGTCAAGCCAAAAGCCATCACGCAGGTCTGCGCTGCTTCAAACTGGCCATCAAGCCCCCCGCGCGCGCCATCTGCATGAGGAAATCGGGCACAGGGTCGCATTTAAAGCGCTTTCCAGAGGTTAAAACGAGCTATAACCCTCGTCCATCATACATAACTAGCTCCTCATTCAGGAGTACCTTACTTTGCGGACAGGTCAGAAGCAGCAGGCCCAAGTTGAACGCATTGCGGAAAAACAGTCCGCCAAAGCTGGGCGCAATGACCGCCGCCACGCCCAGATGCACCAGCACGGCAGCCGCCTGCTCGTGCGACGAGCCAATGCCAAAACTGCGCCCCGCCACGATCACGTCGCCCGGCTTGACGGCTTGCGCGAACGCAGGCAACAGGTTCCCCAGGCAACGCGGCGCGATGACGTCCACGCCATGCTGCATATAGGCGCCGGGGGCCAGTGCGTCGGTGTCCACGTCGTCGCCCACATGCCATATCCTGTGCCAGATTTTGTGCACGTCACTCATGTCAATCAACCTCCCCCCCCCCCGGATCGGTGATGCGCCCGCGCAGCGCCGATGCTGCCACCGTGTAGGCCGATGCCAGAAACACCTTCGTGCCCGGCGGCCCCATTCGGCCCTTGAAGTTGCGCGCGGTGCTGGAGATGACCGTCTGGCCATCGGCAAAACTGTCGCCATAGCCCGCGCAGACGCCGCAGGCGCTGGGCAGAACGCTGGCACCGGCATCGCGCAGAACCTGCATGGTGCCCTCAAACTCGGCCTGGGCGCGGTCCTTCAGGCTGGCGGGGGCCACCATCAACTGCACGCCACTGGCGACCTTTTTACCCTTCAGCACCTGGGCGGCAAATCGCAAATCGTCCAGCTTGGCTCCGGTGCAGGCCCCGATGTACGCCACGTCGATGCGCGTATTGGCATGGTCGGCAATCGGCAAGCCGTGCGCCGGGCTATGCGGTGCTGCGAGTTGCGGACTGAGCTGGCTGGCGTCGAAGTCGTGTTGCACATCGAAGCTGCCGGGGTCTGACGTTACAACCTGCCGCTCCGCGCGCGCCGGGCCGGACGGCACATCCAGCGCGTCCAGCCACGGCCACGTCACCTCATCCGCCGCCACCAGCCCGGTCTGCGCGCCCAGCTCCGCGCTCATGTTGCACAGCGTCATGCGCTCTTGCATGGACAACGCACGCACGGCGCTGCCGGTGAATTCGACCGCCTGGTAGTTCGCGCCATTCATGCCAAAGCGCGCAATCATCGCCAGCATCATGTCTTTGGCGCAGACGCCGGGGCTCAAGCCGCCTGACCAATGCATTGCGATGGTCTGCTGCACGCGCAGCCAGATTTCCCCCGTCACCAGCACGCCCAGCATCTCGGTGCTGCCAATGCCAAACATGTAAGCGCCAAATGCTCCACCGGTGGGCGAATGCGAATCGCCCCCCACGCAGAACATCCCCGGGCGGATGTGGCCGTGCTGCGCCACCACCACGTGGCAGATGCCCTGGCTGTCGTACACGTGCGGCAGCGCCTGCTCTCGCGCCCAGTCGCGCGCGATGCGCACAATGCGGCGCGACTCGTCATCACGCTCGGGCACGTAATGGTCCATCACCAGCACCACTTTGGATTTGTCCCAGATCTGCGCGCCCAGCTCTTCCAGCATGGTCTTAAGCCGACGCGGGCCGGACGAGTCGTGGAACATGGCGAGGTCAACCCGGCAGGTGACGATCTCGCCGACGGCTACGGACGCGCGCCCGGCTGCGCGGGCGATCAGCTTTTGCGCGAGGGATTGCACAGTCATTCCCGCCGCCCCCAATAATGGGCTTTAGGCATCCATCCAAACGCTATTACAATAATAGCTATCCATGCAAACTGGACGGGGGCTAGAGGCCTATTTGACCGGTAAAAACAGCTTTCAGGCGGTTTTGCATGGTATTTTGGCTGTTGAGGGTCGCTTTCATGGCAACTTCACAGCCCCAAATACGCACGGCGCAATTCGTCGCTGCCCAGCAAATCAGCCGGCAGGCCGCTGAACCGGACGCTGCCGTTTTCCAACACGTACGCGCGG
>JAYVNK010000356.1:0-3815 GCA_043758475.1 Comamonadaceae bacterium
ATTTCTCTTCACCCATTGGGTGATCCTCCAAAATGGTCTGTAGCCCGCATCAGGCTTCAGTTTGAGCGAATTTTAGGAGGGCCAACTGAGGAAAATAGGCTCATTCCGCCACCATCCCCGCCTCCCGAAACGCCGATCCCCAAGCCTGCAACTGGTTTTGCATGAACGCCGCCATTTCATCGGGCGTTGAACCGGCCAGGTCAAACCCCAGCTTCTCGACCTTTTCCCGAACATCGGAGCGCTGAATTGCAGCGTTGAGTTCGCGGTTCATGCGCTGCGCAATCTCGGGCGGCAGTTTGGCTGGGCCGAACAGTGCGGCCCAGGTACCTGGCGTGAAGGGTGGCAGGCCGGCCTCGGCACCCGTTGGCACGTTGGGTAGCAGGCCATTGCGGCTGGGCAGCAGCACCGCTAGCGCGCGCAGCTTGCCCTCCTTGATGTGCGCCAGGCTGCTGCTGGGCGTGAGGAAGGCGACCTGCACGTGGCCGCCCAGCAGGTCAATGGCGGTGGGGCCTTCGCCCTTGTAGGGCACCAGAGTCATGTCCACCTTGGCGGCAGACTTGATGCTGGCATGCATCAGTTGCGTCACGCCGCTGTAGCTGCCGTAGCCGACGCGCCCCGGGTTGGCGCGCAAATAGGCCAGGAACTCACTGAAGTCCTTGGCAGGCACGGCAGGGTTGACGGTCATGACATAGACATAGCGGCCTACCAGCGATACCGGCGTGAAGCTCTTGACCGGGTCGTAGGGCGGGGCCTTCTTCAGCAGCGGCACCTGCATCATGGCGGTGTTGGTGGCCAGGAAGAAAGTGTGTCCATCGGGCTCGGCACGGGCCACAAAGTCGCCGGCAATGGCACCGTCGGCCCCCGGCTTGTTGTCGATGATGACCGGCTGGCCGAGTGACTGCGCCATGCTCTGCGCGAGAATGCGCGCAACAGCATCAGTGGAGCCGCCAGTGGGAAAATGCAACACGATGCGCACCGGTTTGCTGGGCCAGGCTTGGGCCATAGCCACTGACGGACCAATGGCAAACCCCGTTGCCAGTCCCAACACCAGGGTCACCGCCAAAGCAAATCCGCTTCTTCTGCGAAGGGTCACATTCATGGTCACGGCACTCATAGCAAGCTCCAGTTTGATTTTTGCAAAGAATTCATGGGAAAGCAGAAAAAGCCGTGTGTCAATCCGGTCCATACCGCGCCGTCCATTTGCGTTCGTAGTCCATCGTCACAAAATGCGCGGCCATGAAGTCGATGAACGTCCGCACTTTGGCCGACAGGTGCTTGCGGCTGGGGTAGGCCAGGTTGATGGTCAGGCGTGGCAGGTCCCAATCTTCGAGCACCGGCACCAGGCGGCCAGCCACGATGTCGTCATGAACGATGTACGACGGCTGCACCAGAATGCCCAGGCCGTCCAGTGCCGCAACACGCAGAATCTGCCCGTCGTTGGCGTCCAGCAGGCCCTTGACGGTGATGGTGGCGGTCTTGCCACCTTGGGTGAAGCGCAGCTCATTGGGGTTGTTCGCATGGGTGTAGATCAGTAGCTTGTGATGCTGCAGGTCGTCCAGCGTTTTCGGCAGGCCGTGCTGGGCAAAATAGCCGGGCGACGCCGCCAGCACGCGCCGTGTCTCGGCCAGGCGGCGGATGGTGATGTTGGAGTCGGGCTCCATCTCGCGCGTGCGAATCGCCACGTCAATGTTGTTGTCAATGATGTCCAGATAGCGGTTGGCGGCCTCCACGTGCACGGTGACGTTGGGGTAGGCCGACGTGTATGCCCGCAGCAACGGTGCGACGTGGTGCAGGGAGAACGACAGCGACGCCGTGATGCGCAGCACGCCGCTGGGGTTCAGCGCAGTGGCGTTGACAGCAGACTCGGCGTCTTTCAGGTCGGCCAGGATGCTTTTGGCGCGGCTCAAAAACTCCTGCCCCGTGTCGGTGAGGTACAGCCTGCGGGTGTTGCGCTCGACCAGCCGCGCGCCCAGGCGCGACTCCAGTGCCGACAGGTGGCGGCTGGCGGCGGCATTGGACAAATCCAGCGCCAGGGCGGCGCGGCTGAGGCTGCCGGTCTCTGCCACTTGCACAAACAGTTCAATCTCGGTCCAGCGGTCCATTCGGTCTCTCTGTCTTGGCCAGTCGCCATTAATCAACGGCATTCACCCGTATTTCCACTGGACGAAAAAGTAATTTACGCCGGAGGTGTAGGTGAAATTGTGCGCTGCTTTTAAAGTCGGGGGCAGGGGAGTATCCCGAAGGAGAAAGCATTGTCAACATTGCCGACAGTCCAGATGCATGAGGGTTTGAGTGGGCAGCTCGACCAGCTCCAAATTCGCCAACTGGTGGAAAACTGGGCCGTGTGGCGCGACGCCGGCGACTGGGCGCGTTTTCGCACCGTATGGCATGTTGACGGCGTGATGATGGCCACGTGGTTCCAGGGGCCGTTTGAGGAGTTCATTCGCGTCAGCATGGAGGGGTGGAACAAGGGCGTGAGCATTCTGCACTTTTTAGGCGGCTCGTCGATTGACGTCGCAGGCACGCGTGCGATTGCGCAAACCAAAATGACGATTTCCCAGCGCGGCCTGGTGGAGGGTGTGCTGTGCGATGTGCTTTGCACGGGGCGCTTTTACGATTTTTTTGAGAAGCGCGAGGGGCGCTGGGGCCTGGTGCACCGTCAACCCATTTACGAGAAAGATCGTGTGGACCCGATTGACCCGGCTGCGCACTTGCAGCTCGACCAGGCCGCCCTGGCTGCGTTCCCCGAGGGCTACCGGCACCTGGCCTACATCCAGACCCGCATAGGCTACACCGTCAAGCTCGACATGCCGATGCTCAAAGGCCCGGTGGTCGAAGACCTTTACCGCCGGGGTGCTGACTGGCTGGCGGGCAAACCGCTTGCACGTTGACGGCGACCTGCGACCAGCGACCAGGCCAGAACATGATCAAGCACATCGTGATGTGGAACGTAAAAGGCGCAAGCGCAGACGAAAAAAATACGGGTATTGCGCAGCTTCGAGATGCCTTTGAAGGCATTCGCGGCAAAATACCGGGCATGGTTCATCTGGAAATTGGCGTGAACCACAGCCACGTGGACTATGCCTGCGACGTGGTGCTGTACTCCGAGTTCGAGTCACAGCAGGCGCTGGATTTCTACGCCACGCACCCGGAGCACCTTCGTGTACGCAGTGAGCTTGACGGTCTGCGCATTGCGCGCCACCAGGTGGACTACTGACACAATCGACTGTCGCTTGGCACCCGCAGAAGCCCACAAACTGAAACACACGAAAGATATTTCTTATGAGCAAGATTGACCAAGGTGCACTGGACCAGCTTTTTTTTAAAGCCCGCACCGCCAACGGATTCATCGACAGACCCGTTCCCGAGGCGCTGCTGCGTGAGGTATATGACATCGCCAAAATGGGTGCCACATCAATGAACACGCAGCCCACGCGCTATGTATTTCTGAACTCGGTCGAGGCAAGGGCGCGGTTGCTGCCGGCCATGATCCCGGGTAACCTTGAGAAAACCAGGGTGGCCCCGGTGACGGTGATTGTCGCCACCGACACCCGTTTTTACGAGCACATGCCCCAGATCTGGCACAAGCCCGCCGAGGCCCAGGCCATGTTTGAAGGCAATGTACCGATGGCGCAAGCTACTGCCGTGCGCAATGGCACCCTGGGTGGTGCTTATTTCATGATTGCCGCACGCGCAGTGGGGCTGGACTGTGGGCCGATGAGCGGGGTTGATCTGGCCAAGGTGAATGCCGAGTTTTTCCCCGATGGCCGCTACCAGGCCAATTTCCTGATCAACCTGGGATATGGCGATGACAG
>JAYVNK010000357.1:0-3808 GCA_043758475.1 Comamonadaceae bacterium
GATCAGCTCCAGGGGGGTGAGCACGAGTTCACCGGAGTATTTGTCGGACTGCATGGGCTCCGTGTGGCCTTTGCCACAGCGGTACACCAGATCAGCGCCGCGCTGCTTGAGTCGGTCCATGGCGAAAGGTGGCCGTGCGCAGTAGCGCAGCAAGCGCTCCAGCCCGGCGCGGTCTGGCGCCTCAATGCGCACCCCGGCATCCACCGAGAAGCCGCCACCGTGTTGGCTAGCGGCGGCACGCTCATTCATGTCCTTGGCGTCATGCGACTCCAGGTGGCCGCGTGCCACGAAGGCGCGTAGCAGGCGCTTGCGCACGCTGTTCTGCACTTGGGTCTGCACCGTAGCGATGGCGGCCTCGTCGATCTGGGCGGGGTGAAACTTGATCGGCTGTGCGTTGCCGGACTCGGGCACCGTTGCATCTGCCTGTGCGCCGGGCAGCACCTTCAAACAGCCCATCGACCACACAGACGTGGAAATGCACATGCGTGTTCAGGCTGGAGCCAAAGCGGTGGATGAAAGCGACTGCGCCCAGGTGCAGGCTGGCGGGGTCTGCATTGGCAGCGCCGGGGCAATGGGCCTGCAGACTCTGCTGCACCACGCGCAGGAAAATACGCAGTGCCGCATTGAGTGCACCCTTGTCGCGCTGCAAGAAGTAGCGCAGACGTTTGGGCACTGACAGCACCCACTGGCGCACCGGTAGGCGGGGAAACACGTGGTCGCACAGGTGCGCAGCCGCCTCGGCCATGCGACGGGTGTTGCACGAGGGGCATGTGGAAGCGGCACCCGAAACGTGTCATCCAGTGCTGGGGCGCGGTGGAGCCCGCCAAGGGCGAAATAGCGATTCGCCAGGTCACCCAGGCGGTGAAGAAGCTGGGCTTCATCGGCTTTCAGTTTCACCCCATCATGCAGCACTTTGCAGTGATGATCGACGTCGGCACCACCGGCATGGGCGCAGGCATGCCCGGCGGCAACGGCGCGCGCGTTCGTCATGCGCATCCGTCCCACATCGACGATCTGGCGGCAGACTTCCCCCACCTCAAATTCATCATGGCGCACCCCGGTTGGCCGTGGGTGGAAGAGACCACCGCTGTGGCGCTGCACAAAGGCAACGTGTATTGGGAAATGTCCGGCTGGGCACCCAAGCACTTCCCCGGCAACCTCAAGGTGGACATCCGTGGCCGCCTGCAGGACAAGATCATGTTCGGCAGCGACTACCCCATCCTGCCTTATGAGCGCCCATTCAGATGCCGGCCATCAGTGGCTGCGGCGGCTGGTGTTTGAGAATTTCAATGCCCTGCCTTGATACAGCAATGCGATAATTTACCCATCGAAACAAACGGAGAGCGCTCCTTGGAAGACTGCCCCAGTCGGCGGCTTTCAAATTCAATTGGGCATTCCATTTCCAAATCATCCGTGCAGGTCGTTGCACCTCCTAGCCCTCCAATGGTGCCCAAAGGCAGCGTGGGACATGCTAAAGCACTGTCTTCGTCGGCGCGCCAACTTCACGATTCTATAGATTTTTTTATGTGCTGCCAATTAAATTTGAAAGCCGCCGTGTTCTGACAACCGACGGTTCCATTTAATTGGAATCTGACCCCAATTAATGGAGAGCGCCTTTGCTCAACATCTTCACCCTTGCCAATGGGCGGCTGTTTCAGGAGGAAATCGAATCCCTGGAAGAGCTGTCCAAGTTCCAGCCCATCTGGGTGGATCTGGAAGCGCCCACGCTGGAAGAAAAGCGCTGGGTCAAGCAGTATTACGGCCTGTCCATCCCCGAAGACGCGATGGACGAAGACATCGAAGAGTCCGCCCGCTTTTACGAAGAAGAGAACGGCGACCTGCACATCCGCAGCGATTTTTTGATCGCCGACATCGACAAGCCACGCACGGTGCGCGTCGCTTTCATCCTGAACCTGGTGAATGACGGTCTGCGCAGCAAGGGCGTGCTGTTTTCCATCCACGATGAAGACGTGCCGGTGTTCCGCCTGCTGCGCATGCGCGCGCGCCGGGCGCCTGGCCTGATGGAAGACGCCAAGGAAGTGCTGCTCAAGCTGTTTGACGCCGACGCTGAATACTCAGCCGACACGCTGGAAGGCATTTACGACCAGCTTGAAAAAGTGAGCGTGAAAGTGTTGTCTGGCGACGTGACCGACGCCATTGCCGGTGAGGTTCTGGGCGCGATTGCCCGCCATGAAGACATGAACGGCCGCATCCGCCGCAACATGATGGACACGCGCCGTGCGGTCAGCTTCATGATGCGCAGCAAGATGCTGAACGCCGAGCAGTTTGAAGAAGCCAGGCAGATTCTGCGCGACATTGATTCGCTGGATTCACACACGGCCTTCCTGTTTGACAAGATCAACTTCCTGATGGATGCCACGGTCGGTTTCATCAACATCAACCAGAACAAGATCATCAAGATTTTCTCGGTGGCCAGCGTGGCGCTGCTGCCGCCCACGCTGATTGCCAGCGTGTATGGCATGAATTTCAAGGGCTATTTCCCCGAGCTGGAATGGGCCTACGGCTATCCCTATGCGCTGGGTCTGATGATTGCCAGCGCGGTAGTGCCTATGTGGTATTTCCGCCGGCGCGGATGGCTGAAATAGGCTCCCCCCTGTTGGCAGTTCACTGCCCGGAATCGGCTTGTAAAGCCGAGGACGCAAGTAACCACTGCCCTCTGCCCTCAAGGGGACAACGCCCGCAGCCCGGCGGAGCCGGTTCCACGGCGTTTCACGAAAAGACAGCCTGATGCCATCGCCCCTTCGCTGTCACGTTTAGATTGCTGGGAGGCGGCGCATGAACCCGTCAATGATTGCAACCGAGTATTGGCTAGCCACTTCAGTAACGAACTTCTGAAAGTCAACATGCGCCGCGTCATCGGCACGGTCTGAGATGATGCGAACGGCGGCAAACGGCACGTTGTAGTCAAAGCATACCTGGGCCACCGCCGCGCCTTCCATCTCGACAGCCAGCGGCTGAAAACCCGCGCCGTGCAGGGCCGTCTGAATGGCGAGCGACTCTGCAGCGGCGCAGACAAACCTGTCGCCGCTGGCGACCAGTCCCAGATGGATTTTGACGGATTCACCCATACAAAAATCATCTAATTGGCCTGTAGCCCTTGTAAATAGTGCATGAGTAGCTACTTTAATAATAGTAATCAGTGACGGCTCGCAGTCAAATACGCTGCGCCCGTACAGTGGCACCTGGTAGCGCTGGAACAGCGGTGAGGCATCCAGATCGTGCTGAACAAAGCTGCATGCAATCACCACGTCACCCACATTCACACCGGGTCCGATGCCGCCTGCCACTCCGGTAAAAACAATCCGCCCCACGCGGAAATGCTCAATCAAGGCGGTGGCCGTGGTGGCCGCCGCCACCTTGCCGACGCGTGAAAGGGCCAGCACAACGGGCTGACCATGAAGGTCGCCACGCCAGAATTCGCGCCCTGCACGGGTGACTTGCTGCGGGTTTTGCAGCAGCTCCAGCAGGCCCTGCTGTTCTTCTTTCAGGGCGCTGAGGATGGCGGTAGATATCATCGGCCAATGATACGGCTCTGCAAAAACTGCCGCATAAAAAAAGCGACCCTCAGACGAATGGCACTTACTTATTTTAGTGAGCGTTCAAGATAAGCTTAATTATTAATTTTTCACTACAAATTTTAATAATTAGGATCAAGTTGATCGCTAACGGTGCGTGAAGTCAAGGTCGCCCACCAGGTACTGGTCACCCCGCTGCTGGACCATCGCAAGGTCGGCAAGGATGATCTGTGTGCGCTGTATGCACGTCGCTGGAACGTCGAACCGGACCT
>JAYVNK010000358.1:0-3797 GCA_043758475.1 Comamonadaceae bacterium
TTGAGCCGCTGTGGCTGCCGTTTGACCATCCGCTGTGGATTGTGTACTCCAGCGGCACCACCGGCTTGCCCAAGCCCATCGTGCACGGCCACGGCGGCACCGTCATCGTGGGGCTGATGGGGCAAGGCCTGCACAACGACCTGGGCGCGAGCTACGGCACCTACCCCAACCCCAACCCCAACGCCGCCGCGCCGGGCCGCCCCGAGCAAGGCACGGTCCGCTCGGGGCTGAGCGCTGCGGCTCCAATCCTGCCTGCGCAGGATTGGACAGCGCGAAGGGCCGTTGCCTCTGGCATCGGCACGTCCAGGAAGCCACATGCAGTGGGCGACCGTGGGGGCCAGGTAGGCGAGCGGTTCCACTGGTACAGCTCGACCGGCTGGGTGATGTGGAACGCCCAGACCAACGGCCTGCTGTTCGGCGCCACCTGCTGCATCTTTGACGGCAACCCGGCGGGCTGCACGGTGGATTCGGCTGGCAACAAGATTGCACCCGACTGGGGCACGCTGTACCGCTTTGCCGGCGAAGTCGGCGTGACCTTCTTTGGCGCAGGTGCCGCCTTCTTTGCCAACTGCATGAAGGCTGGCGTTGATCTGTCAGCCATCCCCGGCCTTGAAACCGTGCGTGCGCTGGGCACCACGGGCTCGCCGCTGTCTGCGGATGTGCAAAGCTGGGGCAACGACCAGTTCGCGAAGATTGCCAAGAAAAACAACGCCGCCGCGCCGGGCCGCCCCGAGCAAGGCACGGCCCCCTCGGGGGGCAGCGACCCACACGAAGTGGGGGAGCGTGGGGGTGCCATCTGGTGGGCCAACATTTCGGGCGGCACCGACTTTGCGGGTGCGTTCATCGCAGGCAACCGGGAGCTTCCCCAAGTCCCTGGTGAAATGCAGTGCCGCGTGCTGGGCTGCGCGGTTGAGGCCTGGAATGAGCAGGGCGAGCCGGTGGTCAACGAAGTGGGCGAGCTGGTCTGCACGCGGCCCATTCCCAGCATGCCGCTGTACTTTTGGGGCGACGCGGGCAACCAGCGTTACCTCTCAAGCTACTTCGACATGTACCCCAGCAAAAACGGTCTGGGCGCGCCGTGGCGGCACGGCGACTGGCTCAAGATCAATGACCATGGCGGCTGCATCATTTATGGCCGCAGCGACGCCACCATCAACCGCTACGGCCTGCGCATGGGCACCAGCGAGCTCTACAGTGCGGTAGAGGCCCTGCCCGAGGTGCTGGACAGCATGGTGGTCGACCTGGAGTACCTGGGCCGAGACAGCTACATGCCGCTGTTTGTGGTGCTGCGTGAGGGCGTTGCGTTGGATGACGCCATCCGCGCCAAACTCAACAACGCGATCAAGACCGCGTTGAGCCCGCGCTTCGTGCCCAACGACATCTTCCAGGTGGCAGAAATCCCGCGTACGCTGTCTGGCAAAAAGCAGGAGTTGCCGATCAAAAAGCTGCTGCTGGGTCAATCAATTGAAAAGGTTATCAACACAGAGGCCATGGCCAACCCGGCCTGCCTCGATTGGTATGTTAAGTTCGCGCACCAACGCAACCTGACACCATGATCGACGCCAGCGAAACCTTGCCGCCACTGCCTCCTGCCGCCCACCGCAAACACTACGACGTCGAAGCCAGGCTGATTGATGAGGCCTATGCACGCAAGCCGTTGAGCTTGCTCATGACAGTCATCGTCGCGCTGATCGGCGTGGCGCTGTTGTGGCGTCACGTTGCGCAGGGGCCTTTGCTGGTTTGGCTGGCTGCAGTGCTGGTCGTAACCGCCCTGGGGGGCATGATGTGCCTGTTGTTCAGGCGGGCGGCTGCTGCAGGCCAGCACCCGACAGGCGCACAGGCCTTTCTTACCGCGCCGGCGATCGGGGCCGGTGCCGCATGGGGGCTGGGCCCCACACTTTTTCTATGGCACGGCATGGGCACGATGGCGGTGATGCTGGTGGGCACTTTACTGTGCGTCTGCGCCGTCGCCATGACCTCCATTGCCGGGCACAAAGTCGCCATGCAGGGGTTTGTTTTGGCGGCGCTGGTGCCTCCGGCCATTTCCGCCTGGTCTGCCGGGGGCACACCTGAGCAGCTGGTCGCGGTGATGCTGCTGCTTGGCGCTGTGACGCTGGTCAAAGTGGGCCGGGATTCCTGCGACACCATTCGTGCCGCGCTGCGGGCGCAGGTCCATTTGCAGGCCATTCTGGACACCTCGCATGACGCTGTCGTCGGCATGGACGACGAGATGCGGGTCACTGCCTGGAACCAGCGTGCGCAGACCCTGTTTGGATGGGGCGAGGAAGAAGTGCTGGGGCATGAGGTGGATGATTTGATTCTGGTACCCGCGCGCGGCGCAGACCAGAATTTTGGGCTGGCCGACATGATGAAAGAGTCTGCAGCGTCCGGCACCAGCCGTCGCGTCGAGATGATGGCCAAACACCGCAACGGCCGCCAGTGCCCGGTTGAGATTGATATCGCCTGGCTCGCCATCGGCGGCCGCGCCCTGATGACGGCTTTCATATCGGACATCTCAGAGCGCAAGGTGTTTGAGGAAAACCTTGCCCTGTTCCGCCGTGTGTTCGACGCCAGCAGGCAATGTGTGGTCATCTCCGATGCAACGGGCCGTGGCATCTACCAGAACCGCGCGCACGCCCTGGCCATGGGCTACTCCGACCAGGAGATCGTTGGAACATCCTATGTCCACGCCTTGCCCGAGGAAGTTGCGTCAAGTATTTGGCCGCAAGTGAAGCGGTCAGTGGCAACGACTGGCGCCTGGGAAGGGCAGCTGCCGCTGCGCCGCAAGGACGGCAGCCAATTCATGTCCGTGAGCAGCATTGGTTCGATCAAGGATGCTGCGGGAAAAATCCAGTACGTCTTCAATATCTTCTTCGATTTCAGCGATGAGCTGGCCCGGCGCAATGAGCTGAGCGTGGCCAAGGAAGCGGCGGAACACGCCAGCCTGGCCAAATCCGATTTTCTGTCCAGCATGAGCCATGAATTGCGCACGCCATTAAATGCAATTCTCGGCTTTGCCCAGATTCTGGAATTCGACGACGCATTGAGTGCCGAGCAGCGGGAAAGTACACAGGAAATCATCAAAGGCGGGCACCACCTGCTGGGGCTGATCAATGAAGTGCTGGACCTGGCCAAAATTGAATCTGGCCATGTCAACCTGTCGATTGAAACCGTGCGCCTGAACGAGCTGGTTGAAGATTGCCGGCGCCTGATGCAGCCACTAGCGGTTGCGGCCCAATTGACGATGCACGTGAATGTGTCAAACCAGTGGGTGGTGCGCGCAGACCGTGCCCGGCTCAAGCAGGTCATCTTGAACCTTGTGTCCAATGCCATCAAATACAACCGCCAAGGCGGCGATATTGGCGTGCGCGTGATGGACGCCCGGGCCGACCGGATACGAATCGAGGTCACTGACACGGGGTTGGGCATTGCCGCGTCGCGCTTGCCCGGCGTGTTCCAGCCATTCAACCGCCTGGGAAGAGACTCAGGCGGCATTGAAGGCACGGGCATCGGGCTCAGCATCACGCGCAAGCTGGTCGTCATGATGGACGGAGAGGTCGGCGTTGAAAGCCAGCAAGGCGTGGGCACCACTTTCTGGATTGAATTGCCACGTGGCGGCATTCCCATGGCTGCCGAGCCGGTGCCGTCTGTTTTCGGGGCGACGCATTCCAGGGCCCCGGGTACGAGGCGCTGCGTGCTGTGCATTGATGACAACCCGGTTAACCTCAAGCTGATTGCCCAGATTTTGACCAAGCGCCCGAACATTGATTTGGTCACTGCGCACACACCCGGGTTGG
>JAYVNK010000359.1:0-3795 GCA_043758475.1 Comamonadaceae bacterium
TCCTGAAATCCGCTCACTGGCGCTTGCGCCAACGGTTGTGCCCATTTTGAAATCGCTGCTGGGACAAACGCCAGTGCTGTGCAACAGCCTGTATCTGGAACGAGGCAGTGCCCAGCCAGCCCATGTTGACGCGCTTTACATGACGCCACGGACACCAAAGCACCTGATAGCCACCTGGGTGGCGCTGGAAGACACGCATGAAGATGCCGGCCCCTTGGAATACTTTCCGGGTAGCCACCTGATTGATCAAATGAAGTTCAGCAATGGCCAGTATCATTTTGTCGAATCTGAGATGCTTCAATGGCAGGCATACATGGATCAGGCAGTAGGGACGAGCGGACTAAAGCCAGCCAGTTTTGCGGCCAAAAAAGGCGATGTATTCATTTGGCACGCCAATCTGTTGCATGGCGGCGGCCCCATCCACAACCCGGCCTTGACCCGAAAATCCCTGGTTTTTCATTTTGACTCTGAGCAGGACTGCCGGGCTGACGGCAGCACGCTGGTGTCGCAAAAAGGCGCTTATTGGATGAAGCGCGCACCGCAATCCGTGCCGGTGCCGGTGGCCGCGCAGATAGCCGGCAAACTCGAATTCTCAGAATCGGCCTATCTTGACCGTTACCCTGATGTCGCCAGCGCTGTCAGTGCCGGTTCGTTCGCATCGGGATGGACACAATACCAAATATTCGGCAAAAACGAAGGGCGTTTGCCCTGCTGAATGCCTGCCCCCCCGACTACGCAGCGGACCCCGTTCTCATTCTACGGATGTTCCATCAGAGTGAATCCGGCTGTTGATTAGTCGAATTTTAGGTACAATAATACGTACTTAAGTAAATTCAAAAACCGCCCCTCCTAATCCAATAGGTCCACCATGCAAGCCGTCACCTATTCTGAAGCCCGTGCCAACTTTGCCGCCATGCTGGACAAGGTCAACAACGACCACGCGCCAGTGTTGATCACGCGGCAGCAGGGCAAGCCTGCGGTGCTGATGAGCCTGGAAGATTTTTCAGCTTGGGAAGAGACGGCCTATTTACTGCGCTCGCCCGCGAACGCGCGGCGGCTGAAAGCGGCGGTTGACCGGCTGAACCAAGGGCAGGGTGTGGTGAAGAATCTGTCGGATTTGGTGGCTTAGCGGCAAGTCTGTCGCGCCATGCATGCGCTGAAATTTGACCCCGATGCGTGGGGCGACTACCTGCATTGGCAGTCGACCGACAAGGCTGTCGCCCGGCGGATCAATGGCCTGATCAAGGAAATTTTGCGCGATCCCTACGTGGGCACTGGCAAACCCGAGCCGCTGAAGCATGAGCTGTCGGGCTGGTGGTCGCGCCGCATTACGGACGAGCACCGCCTGGTGTATCGGCTGGCGGGCGGAACTATAGAAGTTGCGAAGTTGAGATACCACTACTGAGCCGAGCCGCAGACGGGTGGCTGGCAATCAACCCCAGCCAAATCCCGCCAAATCCCGCCTAATCCCGCCTAATCCCGCGTCACCCGCACCAACTCTTCACGCGATGTGACGCCGCTTTGCACCAGCCGCTCGCCATCGTCACGCATCAGCGACATGCCGCCCTGGATGGCTGCGGCGCGGATGTCGGCTTCTGAGGCTTTGCCGTGAATCTGGGCGCGGATGGCGTCGTCGGTGATGAGCAGCTCGAACACGCCGGTGCGGCCCTGGTAGCCGGTATGGCCGCAGTGTTCGCAGCCGACGGGGTGGTAGCTGGTTGGCCGTAAATTAAGTTCAGTGTGTGATGTGCCTTCTGCCGCGCCGCGAACGTTATTCCCGTCATTGGGGTCGTAATTGGGGTCTGACCCCAATTTGCAACGCCCGCACAGCTTGCGCACCAAGCGCTGTGCCAGCACGCCAAGCAATGACGAGCTCAGCAGAAACGGCTCAATGCCCATGTCGGTCAGGCGCGTCACTGCACTGGCGGCGTCGTTGGTGTGCAAGGTGGCCAGCACCAGGTGGCCGGTGAGAGATGCCTGGATGGCGATTTGCGCGGTCTCGAAATCGCGGATCTCGCCGATCATGATCACATCCGGGTCCTGCCGCAAAATCGCGCGCAGGGCCTTGGCAAACGTAAGGTCAATCTTGGCATTGACCTGGGTCTGGCCAATGCCGGCCAGCTCGTATTCGATCGGGTCTTCCACCGTCATGATGTTGCTGCGCGACGCGTCGAGCCGACTCAGCGATGCATACAGCGTCGTCGTCTTGCCCGAGCCGGTGGGCCCGGTTACCAGAATGATGCCGTGCGGCTGGGCGATGAGTTTTTGCAGTTGCGTGAGCACCTCGCCCTGCATGCCCACGGCTTCCAGATTCAGCTTGCTCTCGCTCTTGTCCAAGAGGCGCAGCACGGCGCGCTCGCCATGCGCGCTGGGCAGCGTGCTCACACGCACGTCGACCGCGCGGGTGCCAATGCGCAAGCTGATGCGGCCATCCTGCGGCAGGCGCTTTTCAGAAATGTCCAGCTCGGCCATGATTTTCAGGCGCGAGATGAGTGCGGCGTGCAATGCGCGGTTGGGCTGCACCACTTCGCGCAGCGTGCCATCGACGCGAAAACGCACGCTGGAATGGCGCTCATACGGCTCGATGTGGATGTCGCTTGCGCCATCGCGCGCGGCCTGGGTGAGCAGCGCGTTGAGCATGCGGATGATGGGCGCGTCGTCCGATGTTTCCAGCAGGTCTTCAATGGCGGGCAGGTCCTGCATCATGCGGGTGAGGTCGGCATCGCTTTCGACCTCGCTCACCACCGTGGCGGCGCTGCTCTCGCCCTGCGCGTAGGCGGCACTGATGCGCTGGATGAGCGCGTCAGCGGCTTGGGTCTCTACCTTGTGCGGCGCGAACTTGCGGCCCACTTCACCCACGCCCGACGGGCTGGACGCCGGGTGCAGCCACAACGTCAACTCGCCCGCTTCGTCTTCCAGCAGCAGCTGGTGGGTGCGGGCGAAGGCATAGGGCAGTGGAAAACGCATTGCCATGGCACTTACCATGCCATTCAATTCGACTGCTTCTGCATGGCCGGTGCCGTGCCCGGCGGGCGCACCAGCGGCGCGGGCAGCACTGCCGCATCGTTCACGGGCACGGCACTGCTGGGCGCGGGTTGGGCCAGACCCTGGGTGGCGCGCATCAGGTCATAGCGGTCCAGCGAGAGTGCGTCGGTGCCCTCGGCGTCACGCACCACCACGGGCCGCAAAAACACCATCAGGTTGGTTTTTTTGCGGCTGCGGGTCTCGGTCTTGAACAGGTTGCCAAACAGCGGCACGTCGCCCAGAACGGGGATTTTTTCCTGGTTGCCCGAGTACTCGTCTGACAGCAGGCCGCCCAGCACCACGATGGAGCCGTCGTTGACCAGCACATTGGTGTCGATGGAGCGCTTGTTGGTGGTGGGGCCGTTGGCAGAGTTGACGGTGGAGGCCTGCACGCTGGAGACTTCCTGCGAGATGGACAGGCGGATGGTGCCGTTCTCGCTGATCTGCGGCTTGACCTTGAGCGTGATGCCCACGTCTTTGCGCTCCACCGTCTGGAACGGGTTCACCGGGTTGGCCCCGCCCCCGGTGCTGGTGAAGGTGCCGGTGACGAAGGGCACGTTTTGCCCGATGACGATTTTGGCCTCTTCATTGTCCAGCGTCAGCAGATTGGGGGTGGACAGCACGTTGCCGTCGCCATTGCTTTGCAGAAAGCGCGCGAGGAAACCCAGGACATAAATGCCGTTGGTGCGGTTGGCCACACCCACGTTCAGGCCCGTGCTGGGCGGGACGGCGCCGCCGCCCCTGGCCAGCGAGATGATGTTGGCCCCGCCT
>JAYVNK010000360.1:0-3793 GCA_043758475.1 Comamonadaceae bacterium
AACGGCTGCTGCTGGCCGGTGTGCGTGATGCGGACCTGCTGCCCGAAGTCAAAGACCTGCCGGAGTTCATGCAGGAGGCTGAATTCAAACGCCGCTACGGCGGCATCGGCGCACCCGCCTATGCAAAAATGATGAGAGAGATTGAGCAGCGCATTGCAGCCTTGCCGCTGTACCGCAAGTGACGCGACAAGCTGCTGCGCGCTGTTTTATACGGCCCGCCCTTCATTGGGCACAACGACACAGCCGCTGATGCGCCACGATTTGTCGGGCTGGCGCTGCAGGTTGTACACGGCCAGCCAGGCGACGCCCTTGGCATCGGTCATCTGTGCCGCCTGGATCACCTGTGCGCCCCGCAACTCGGGTTTCAGGAAGGCCACCGACGCGGGCCTGTGCACCACGGGGTACCCGGTGCGCACCATCGCAAGAAAGTTTTGCGCATTGCCCATCATTTCGCGGATGCTGGGGGCTGCGAACGAGAACGCGCGGTCCGCATCGTCTACCGCCAGCGCGTCAAGCTGGGCCTGAATCACCGCTCGAATGGCAACCGCATCTTTTTTGGAAAGGTCAGCGGCCTGAACGGTGTCAGCCAGACCAAGCAACGCTGCCGCAAGACTGACCATGGCCAACAGCCACCCGACTCCGGGTGGCTTAAGGAAATAAAAAAGTTTCGAAAATTCCAAAAACCCGGATGCGGTGGGGCTTTTGCATGCAGAAAGAGCGGCGGTTTCCATGACAACTCCAGTCAACGCTGAAGTTGTCATCATGCCGCAAAACTGCTTTTTAAGCAGCGCGGCGTGCGCGGGCTTTCTTGAAAGGCGAAACCCGTTTGACGGACGCTGTCGAGACCGCCGATTTTTTGCCTGCAACGGTGTTTACCAGCTGGCTGGACTGCGCTTCGATCTTGACTGCAACTTTGCTGATGCCTTGCGCTGCGGGCACCACGGCCACGGCTAGCTTGTGCAGCGCGGTCACGCCGGTCGATTTCTCAAAACGGGCGGCGTTGGCGGCCACTTGCTGTACGCCTTTGGCAGCCAGCTGAACCGCTTTGGCAATGGCAGTGTCTGCGCCGTCGGTGGTCAGGGACAGACCCTTGGCGTAATAGCCGCTGAGCTTTTTCTGGGCGGCCAGCGCGTTGTTGCGCACTTCAGCAGTCAGGCGCCTGCCGGTGCCCATGACGGCGCTAGTCCAGCGCTGGTCTACATAGCCCATCGCGCGTTCATTGCCAACGCGGTAGGCGTCGACGACGTTGCGGGCGGTGTTGCCGTAAGACTCGATCAGGTCGGTGGTGACGGCGGAGAGGTTTTGTGCGCTCATGGTGGTTTCCTACGGAGTTAAGGGGTTGTTCTGTGGGATGAATTCTCACAGGTTGTCCTAGTGAACGCACCCTAATTCCTGCATAAATCCTAGAGCTTGCTGTCTAGCGTGGCCATGCCTGGCCGGGCTACCCGCGACCTTAATCAACCCAGCCAATGAACCCAGTCAATCAACCTGTCAATCAGGTGATTTGGGCTCTGCCTCGAGCGCTTTGGCCCAGACCCGGTTGGGGATGTGGGTTGCCAGCTTGGTCACCACCAGGTCGATGAAGTCGGCGTGAATTTCATGCCCGATGAAAGGCAATACTTCGGCCGTCATGTCGCTGCCCAGATCGCGCAGGTGGTGAGCGGCCAGGACCGTGTTGCTGTACGGAATGACAGCGTCTTCTTTGCCGTGCAAAAAATGCACGGTGGTGCCAAGCAACACATCCACTGGCAGCGCCGCAAAGCGCCCGCCGATGGCGACGATGCGTCCGGCACAGGGCGGGCTGCGCTTGGCAGACTCAAGCGACATGATGGCGCCTTGGGAGAAGCCGACCAGCGCCGTTGCCGGCGCTGCCAAGCCCGCCACGCGCTGCCAGTGGGCCACGCATGCGTCGAACGCGGGCATCGCCAACGCCACCCGGTTTACGCGATTTTCTTCGGTGATGCCCTCAATGCCGAACCACTCAAAACCGTTCGGACTACCAGAAAGTGTAGGCGCTTGAGGCGCAACCACCAGGGCTTTTGGGAATTCAAGGGCCAGCCGTTCGCCCAGCGGGCGCATTGCACGCGGCTTCGAGCCCATGCCGTGAAACAGCAGGATCAGCTGCTGTGGGTTCGCGGGCGGGTGCTGCAGGATCAACGCGTTCTGCTCGGCGGTGTCGTCTGTCATGGGGAATTTGTTTGTCTGTTTTGCTTCAGTGCGGTGGGCGCGCGCTTGTCTTGGCGGATGCCATTCGTCGCATGGCATAGAGCACTCCAAAGGCGCAGCCCAGCACCAGTGCGAACCAGCCCACCAAGGAAGCGCTGGCCACCGTCGCCCTGAACCCGGAAGCCGCCATGAAGCTGGGTGACACCAGAACGGTCAGGCCGATCAGTGCGCACAGAATGCTTTTGGACAGCAATTCGGCATCTGCTTTTTTGGTGCCGTCTTTTGGCAGAATGTTGGGTTTTTTCATGGTTCAGCGCTGCGGCATGTCTTTGACGGAGAAACCCAGGCTGACACTGGCATCCGCGGGAATCGGTGGCATGCTGGCATTCCAGTCCAGCCAGGCCTGGCGCATGACCACCAGACGCTCGGGCTCCCGCCGGGCGCGGTTGGCGCGCTCGCGTTCGTCGCCGGGAATATTGAACAGGTATTCATGCTCGTCCACCTTTAGGTATTTCCAGTTGCCATCACGCAGCGCGCGCTGGCTGCGATGGTTCATGCGCCAGTGAAGTGGCCGTCGAAAGCGGTGGGTGGCAGCTCGCAGTACCGGCATCAATAGCACACCATCCAGCGGGTAGTCGGCATGGGCGCTCACGCCAGCAGCGTCCAGCATGGTTGCCGACCAGTCCATCGTCATGCAATGCTGGTCGCTGACGTGGCCGGGCGCAATCGCTGTTGGCCAATGCGCAATCCACGGCACCCGGCTTCCGTTTTTTCTTGTTCCCCAAACCAGAGATCATGCACGCCTGCGGAATTGCAATGGGTAAAGTAGTTAACTCCGCCGGACATGGGTCCAAAAAACTCGTCGTAACCCGAACGCGACGGGCCAAATGAAGGCCGGTAGCCCAGGTGCCATTTGCCCATAAGCGCGGTGCGGTAGCCCGCTGCCTGCAGCATTGACGGCAAGTAGGGTGCTCCGGTGGCAGCCCCAGCACCGTGCTGGTGCGGGCCTTGCTGTTGATGGGTTCTTCAGCAGCGCCACGCAGCCGGTACTGATAGCGCGCCGTCATCAGCGCAAAACGGGTGGGGGAGCACACGGGGGAGTTGGAGTAGCCCTGGGTGAACTTGATGCGCGCCGCCGCAAGGGAGTCCAGCACTGGGGACACAGGTGCCCGGCCGCCGTAACAGCCCAGGTCGGCAAAGCCCAGATCATCGGCCACGATGAAGATGATGTTGGGGCGGCTTGGCGAACGGTGAATTGGCATGAAATGGTTCTGTGCTGCGAGTGGTTGTGCGGGCAAAGCGGGCTGGATGCCCTTGCGCTATTCAGGTTTAAACCCTGCTGCCTTGATGGGCGCTTCCCAGCGCCTGTAGTGCTCGGCCTGGATACCGGCCAGCTCTTGCGCACTGCCGAAGTTGGCCACCAGCCCGACATTCTGGATTTTCTCCTGCACGTCGGGCGCGCGCAGTGCCTCGCCAACTGCGCGGTTGATTCGGGCCACCACGTCGGCTGGAACGCCGGCCGGTCCAAACAGGCCAAAGAATCCATCTGCCACCACGTCAATGCCTGACTCCTTGAGGGTTGGCACCTCGGGCAGAGCCTTTTCACGCGCATCGCCCGTGACGGCCA